>JALRIJ010000044.1 GCA_023255485.1 Flectobacillus sp. | reverse complement strand
AAGGAAACTGACAACCAAGGACTACACTACTTGTATAGCCTTTAATACACTGATAAAAGGAATTTATTTTGTCTAATGAGTACCAAGTCACTTATTATTGGTAGGTTCTAAGGGGAAATTATACTTACCAATAACTGATGTTCGATACTGAAACTTGATTTGTAGAAATACTCTTAGGGATGATTTCTACTTAGTCATAACTGGGGGAATAAATGGTTTTTAGTTTTGATTTACTAATTTAAAGGGTTACAAAACAAAGACGGATTACGCAAAGGTCAATCGTTTTAACACTTGCGAACAACTACTGACTTTTATTTTTGATACCTTGCAACCGCATCATAGGTAAAAGTTACACTAGGCTCGCCAATCGTTTCAGTTTTAAACTTAATTACTAAAAATACGTATAAAATAGATAAAAGGATTCTTGTTGCTAAACTTTTTTTTTACAACGTTTATACTAATATTTATATAAAAAGCATTCCAGTATTCTTAGTACATAATTCTGTAGAAATGAGTAGAAAAAATGGGAAAATCGGGTATTTTATTCCCCAATTTTCCCATCAAATATCAAATAATTTAATTAATTATTTAAAAAATACCATAAAAAAGTCTTGTAAAATACACACGATATTGACCTGTATTAATGGGTCAGGGGAAAAAACACCCAGAAGGTAGTTCCGACTCCTAACTCCGACTCTACCTCTATCCGAGCATTGTGCAATTGCAAAATGGTTAAAGTTGTTGCCAGCCCTAACCCTAAGCCATTAGGTTTTAGGGTAAAATAGGGTTCAAATAGTTTATCCAAATTTTCGGAGCTAATTCCCACTCCATTGTCTTGAATACTCAACCAACAGCTATTATTCACTAGCTGTGTCCTGATAATAAGCTCTCCTTTTTCATCCTCCATTGCTTCTACAGCGTTAATAATCAGATTCAAGAGAGCAATTTTAATTTTAGACTGATCCAACTGCAAGATACAATCCTCGATATTTCGATCACATAACTTAATTTTTTTGAGGTTAATCCGATCAATAGCTTCGTTAAGGGTGGTCGCCAGTAAGGCTTTTATTGAAGTAGGCGTTAACACCGTTTCTTGCGGTCTGAAAGAATCCAATAACTCTGTAATAAGGGTATTAATTCGATAGCTGTTCCGTCGAATGATATTCGTAAAAAGGGTCAACTCTTCATCTTCTAACTCGGGTTCAAGTTGGTCTAAAGACAAATGAATATTGGTGAGTGGATTACGAACCTCATGTGCTAGGGTTCGTGCCAAGCGAGCTGTAGAAGCAGATTTTTCGGCTAATAAGCGGTCTCGTTCTAGTTTTTTCCGAGAAGTAATATCATCTATTACAATCAAATAATACGCATTCCCTTGAATATCCGTCTGCTTTTCACTATTAATAGAACAGATAAACCGTTCTCTTCTCTTACTGCGAAGTGCCACTTCATAGTTTTCAATTGTCCCTTCTTGCTCAAGACTTTTCTTGAATAATTGATAAGGCTCTATGGTCTCAAAAAACTCTTGAAAATAAAAAGGGCTGGCTATTGTAGCATCCAATCCGAATAACTCTGCGGCCATTTTATTATAATAGAAAATAGAGCCATTCATCGACTTCAGGATGACGGCTTCTTTCAAATAAGCAAATACATTGCGAAGGCGGTTTTCGTTTTCTCGTAATTGAGCCAGTGTTTGGGCTCGTTCAAGGGCATAACGAATACATCGATGCAATTTCTCAGCATCTAGTTCACTTTTCACTAGATAGTCCATTGCTCCTAACTTCATGGCTTGCATATCGACTTTGGTATCGCCTTTACTCGTTAGTAAAATAATAGGAGTGAACACTCCTTTTTCGATACTAATTTTGAGCAAATCAATCCCTGTTTTGACACCTAATAAGAAGTCGAAAAAGCATAAATCAAACTTAGCTTTTTCTAGTTGTTCCATTCCTTGACTAAAAGAGCTAGCCCAAGTAATATCAAACTGCCTATTAGGAATCTCATTAATGTATTCACTTGTTAAGTAAAAATCATCTTCGTCATCATCTACAATCAATAATCTTATGGGAGTATTCATCATCTTTGGGTGTGGGAAGGAAGTTTTACAAGATCAATCCAGTAATGCCCTAATAGTTTAGCCATCTCAACAAAGGCAGCTAAAGTAACAGGCTTAGTCACAAAGCTGTTAATACCTAGTTCGTAACTTTTCAAAATTTCTTGCTCTGTCTTAGAAGTTGTCAGAGCAATAATCGGAATACTTTTGAGTACCGTATCCGATTTAATTTCTTTCAAAGCTTCTCGTCCATCCATTCTAGGCATATTTAAATCCAGCAAAATAAGAGCAGGCATGGGGTTTTCTGCTGTATTTTCATAGTTATTTTGTCTTCTAAGGTAATCTAACAACTCTACCCCATCGTTCACAAATCGTAACTCAATGGGCAAGTTACTATCCTCGAAAGCTTCTCTGGTAAACAACTGATCGTCTTCATCGTCATCTGCCACTAAAATGAGTACCTTTTTTTGATTTTGAGATGTATCCATATTATTATTCCGATTTGGTAATGGGTAGATAAAAAATAACTGTTGCACCTCTATCCTCCTCTCCGATGGCCTCAATATATCCACCATGCGTCATGACAATTTTTTTACAAATAGCTAGGCCAATTCCTGTTCCTTCGTACTCAGCTCTACCGTGCAAACGCTGAAAAATAGTAAAAATACGTTCGGCATAAAGCTGTTCAAAACCGATGCCATTATCTTGAATACTAAACTTATAATACGTTCTTTTCGCATTCAACAAAGGAATCTTTACCACTTCTTCTGGTTTCATCAGAGAGGCTTTAATATGCACGATAGGGTTTTCATTGGGTTTTCTAAATTTCAAGGCATTTTCGAGTAAATTTTGAAATAATTGTTGCATATGTACCCCTTGAGCTTCAAGAACAGGCAATTTATCTTCAATCAAAATTTGAGCATTTTCCTGTAAAATTTTAATTTCCAAATCATCTATTACATTGGCTAACACCTCATTACAATCGACTTGTTGAAAAGGCTCATTTTGTTTAGAAACCCTCGAATACATCAACAAATCCTCAATCAACGTATTCATCCGTTGACTGGCATTCATCATTCGTTCGATAAAAAACGTTCCTTCTTTTTCAAGTAAGGGACTGTATTTTTTTTCGAGACGTTCTCCGAATGCCTTAATTTTGCGTAAAGGCTCTTGCAAATCATGCGAAGCCACATAGGCAAATTGTTCTAATTCCTGATTACTTTTATGTAAAGCCTCTACCTGCTTTTCTAACTGTCGCCGATACGTCTGTATTTCGGTCAAATCTGCCGTAACTCCAATTGCTCGCAACAGATTTCCACTATCGTCATATTCCACACTTGCTCGCAGCATCACATACTTGAGTTCTCCATTGGCATCAAGCATACGATGCGTGTGTTCGTAGTGTGTTCGACGCTGCCTTAAAACATTATCGGTGTACAAATCTACAGCAGCAGCATCCTCGGGATGTACAAAACTGCGGTAAAAGTAGAGCGATACTACTGATGAAGGATAATCTTCAGCCTGTAAGCCCATTAATTTGAACATTCCTTGCGACCACCTAAAATTCCCCTCATCCCGATGATAAGACCAACTTCCAAATCTGAATATAGCCTCCGCTTCCTCCATCTGTGTATGTTGACTCTGTAATTCAAGAACTTGTTCATGACGTATCTTAGCTTCTTCTATGGCTTGTGTATTATCATGTACCATTCCCATCACAAGAGGGGCATTATTCACAATAAAAGTATTCATACGGAAAATCACATATTTCAGTTTACCTGTTGCCGTAATGACACTATGCTCTATCTCGATATAAGGAGTACCTTCTTGTAGATGTTTTCGTGCTTGGCTTACGACCTCTGTACGTTCGGGTTCAGGAATGAAACTTGAATAGAACGATTCTGGCACTCTATAGTCAGGGTAATTCTGAACGTCTAATTCCAGTAACTCAAAAAGTCCGTCTGTCCAGACGACAAAGTCATCACCTGCTCTAAACTCCCAAGAACCATAGTGAAACAGGCGTTCTGCACCTTTTACATTTACCTCTTTTACCTGTTGGTAGAAAAGTTGTTCGGTTATATCCTCTGCCCAAAGTGTAACAAAGTTACCCTCGGGCGTGTTTCGTTCACCCAAAAGAGACGCTTTGTGCCGAATCGAACGAAGCGTACCATTTTTATGCCTAATTTCCAGTGTAAATTCATAAGGCTCATTCGATGTTAATTTAACTAGCTGTTGTATGCTGTCGTCAGAAAGACACGTCTTTTTTCCTTCTGGAAAAAGTACTTCAAAAGGATTCGTTCTCCCTAGGAGTTCGGGCAAATCATAACCCAACACCTTCGAAATGCCTTTGCTCACGAAGACAACCTCTTGATTCTGAAGGTCAACGATATAGACCAACTGAGGCACAAGTCGAATCAAACTCACTAATTGCGAATTAATGAGTGACTTATCTAATTTATCAGAAGCAATATAACAATCTGTCATGAGCAATAGGAATATGATTTAGCAACACAATTAGGATATAGTAATTGATTTCATTTTGTTGTAGAGTGTTTTACGGTCAATTCCGAGGACTTCGGCCGCTTTACTTTTGTTAAAATTAACTTGTTTAAGTACTGCTAAAATCATTTCATTTTCAGCCTCCTGAGCTGCTGTTTTCAAATCGACTTTCGTCATAGGTTTGGTTGTATTAAGCGACATATCAACCGAAATATGGCTAGAGCCTATTGTAGCAACTGTATCTACGGATTCTTCTCCTACTGTATCTTTAAAAAGTAATCGAGTGTAGTGAATCAGTTCAAAAGGCAAAGAACTTGCTTCTATCAAGCTTGTTTCTGATAATAAGGTAGCCCGTCGGATTACGTTCCGCATCTCTCGTAGATTTCCAGGCCAAGGATATTCTTGAAAAGCCGTAAGTACTTCAGCCGAAAATCCTAGTACTTTTTTACCCAACTCTTCATTTGTCTTATCTAAGAAGAATTTAGCAAAATGGATTAAATCACCTTTCCGTTCTCGAATAGGAGGAACATCAATACTAAATTCATTAAAGCGATAGTATAAATCTTCTCGAAACTTTCCTCGTTTAGTCGCTTCCAGTAAGCGTTCATTGGATGCGACAATAATACGAACATCGACTTCCATTTCTTTATTACCTCCTATCCGTCTCACTTTACGCTCTTGAACTACTCGTAGTAGAGCGACTTGAATGTCGTAAGGTAAATTGGACACTTCATCCAAAAAAATCGTGCCTCCGTGAGCCATTTCAAAATGACCTATTTTTTGATTCGAAGCACCTGTAAAAGAGCCTTTTTCATGCCCAAACAATTCACTGGCAGCCAGTTCTTTTGAAATCGCTCCACAGTCCATTGCTATAAAAGGGCCCGTCGCACGCTTACTGCGTTTATGAATTTCTAAAGCAACAGCTTCTTTCCCCGACCCGCTTTCTCCATAAATCAATACACTGTAATTGGTAGGAGCGACTAAATCCACTTGTTTGTACAGATGTACTGATTCTGGGCAAGAGCCAAACACATATTTAGGAGTTTCGGTTTCCTTACTTGCACTCGCACGCTGAGGAGGTAACACCGCTTTCACCTCAGTTGCTTCGTGATGAAGAGCCTTCCGAATGGTCAATAAGATTTCATCTGGAAATAAAGGTTTCGTAATGTAGTCATACGCCCCTTGCTTCATCACATTAATAGCTACTTTTATGTCTGAATAGCCTGTAATAATCAGGACAGGCACATGAGGTAATCGCTCTTTGATAGTCGATAAAATAGTCGTTCCGTCCAAATCTCCCAATCTAAAGTCGGTCAATACCAAATCAGGAGTAAACGAATCCAATGTTGCTAAGCCCGTTGCTCCATCGTGAGCAATGGCTACATCAAATCCATTCTTACTCAAAAACCGACGCAGCAATAAGCAAATGTCGGTATCATCATCTATCACTAATATACGTTGTGCCATAGTTAAAAGTGTACTCCGAAGAGCACATTATAAAATTCTACGGAGAGAAGCAGCAGGAATATTCAAGTTTTCTCGATATTTAGCTACGGTTCTTCTCGCCAAATGATAGCCTTGCTCGGATAGCATTGCCACCAACTGAAAGTCGTTCAGTGGTTTACGTTTATCCTCTTTTTCAATTAATTCAGACAAAGCCATTTGTATTTCTCGATTTGATACTTCTTCTCCCGATTGCGTTTTCATGGCTTCTGTAAATAATTCCTTCAAGCCAATCACTCCAAAAGGGGTTTGTACATACTTTCCACTTGTTACCCTCGATATCGTTGATACATCCATTTGGATTTTATCGGCTATATCTTGTAAAATCATCGGCCTTAGCTGGCGGACATCCCCCGTCAGAAAGTAGTTTTTTTGAAAATCTACAATCGCCTTCATCGTTCTCAACATCGTATTTTCACGCTGTTGAATGGCATCAATCAACCAATTAGCGGCATTAATTTTACTACTAATATAAGAATTCACTCCCTTACCTGTACCTAACTCCTGTACATAATTACTATTGATGTGTAACGGAGGAATCCCTTTGGTATTCAACGAGATGTCAAATAACCCTCCTTCTTCTGAAACAATATAATCAGGCACAACAGTATCCTTTACTTCTAAGGGATTACTATTGTCTACAATTGGGTACGGATTCAGGGTAGCAATTAGGGCAAGCACTTCTTTTAACGTGTGCACCTCAATACGAGCCCCTTTCATAATTCGATCATAGTTATGCGTGGCCAATTCTTCAAAGTAAGCTTGAAGCACCAAGCGGGCATGTTCATAATGAGGATCGTCTTTCTTAAGAGCCAATTGCATCTGTAAACATTCTTGCAAATTAGCAGCTCCCAATCCTACAGGTTCTAACTTGAGTAAAATTCGTTTAAGCACTTCAAACTCGCTAGATTCGACGTACATCCCTCCCGAAAAGGATACATCATCAGCAAGCGTTTCCAACGAAGTAGTCAAATACCCTTCATCTGTTAGAGAGTCCACTAGATAATCCGCTAGGAACTGTTGGCGTTCTCCTTTTACCCAAAGGTGCATTTGCTCTTTCACTTCATCTCTCCAATTATCAACAGTTGCAATGACAGGAGTATAAACAGTATCGTTATCGCTATAATTAGTTATTCTTGTTCGATAATCAGGAATTGAATCATCGCTAAACTCATCCCAATCCATATAATCTTGGGTAACGTCTTCCTTCGCAAAAGGAGGTTCGACCTGCTCATCAAGGTTATTTGTTAAGTCTACAGCCTCCTCTAATAGCGGATTTTCTTCCAACTGATTTTTGACATACTGTTCTAACTCCATCGTATTCAATTGAAAAAAATTCAACAATTGAATCTGCGCTGGAGAAATTTTCAGCGTTTGTTTCTGTGTTTGGTTTAAATACTGCATAGTAGGTACAATTTTTTTGGCGGACGCTTCCTTTTCAGCATAAATAATTGTGCCTGTTAATAGGCCTCATCCCCATTGGTTTAGTATCTCAAAAACGAAGAGTAGAGGGATTCCTGAGCATAATACGCTTTATTTGACAGGAATATCTTTATTTAGAAGCTTTTTTTTACCCTACTCTTCTACAAAGACAACAAAAAATACCTATTTATCGTTTTATTCTCGAAAAGAATATAAGTATTATTTGCTTTACAAAGGCTTTTTCGGCATAAATAGTGATTAATTACCGTTTAATCACAAAATAACATAAAAATACGCTTCAACAATTGTTAGCTTTTCAGAAAAAAAAAGTGTAATTTCAAAACAAGAAGCCCTGTATATAAAATTGTTCGCTATTCTCGACCTTACTAATCATAGCGAATGAAAAATAATCCTTCACTTGTGAAACCTTGTATGTAATATGATTCATTCTTTCCCCATTTTTTTGAGGAACATTTTCCCCAAAAAAATAAAGAGCTCATTTCCTCAGGATCGCTATAGCTTTATTTTAGCCATTATTGTAAGTATTTCCCTACTGGTATTTTTAAGCCTCATCAGCTACAGTAACTTACAAGAAATGAATCAGCGTACCCAAGAAGTAACTCATACCTACAAAGTTAGGCTTAAAAATAAAGAACTGCTCAAAACACTTGTAGACATCGAAACAGGGCATCGAGGCTTTTTACTGACATCAGATGATTTTTTTCTAACTCCTTATCACGATGGAAGACGTACCCTTAAAACAACCCTCAATGAGCTAAAAACCTTACAGCAAGAAAGTCCTTTACAAAGTTATCGCCTACAACAACTTGAAAAAAATATTACTCGACGCCTTAGTTTTATTGAAGAAAATATGGAACGAGTCCGACAGCATAAATCTATCGACAAAACGCAATTATATCTAGGAAAAATTTACATGGATAGGATTAGAGGGCTTTCTAAAGAACTTGATAATGAAGAAGTGGTCTTACTATCCAACCGAATGTCAACCCAAGATAAAGCAGATGTAAAAATGTCTTTTTACTTAATTTGTCTTTCGATTGTGTCCCTACTTTTTCTACTAATTTTCTTTCGATTGCTCTATGTTGAATTTCTCCAACGTATTAATTTTCAAGCAAAGTTGGAGGTAAAAATTGCAGAGTTAGAACGTACCAACAGTGAATTAGAACAATTTTCGTATATCACTTCACATGATTTACAAGAACCTTTACGGAAAATTAGGGCATTCAGTGAACGACTTTATACTCGTCAACAAGCCGAATTAAGTACCGATGCCAAGATGAATATCCAAAAAATCAACCAGTCGGCTATTCGAATGCAAGAACTTATTAACGATTTGTTGGCCTTCTCTCGTGTTACAAATTCCAAAGACTATAGCTTTGAAAAACTGGACTTAAACGAACTTTTAGAGGAATCGAAAGAAGACTTTTCGGAACTCATTAAACAGAAAAAAGCCATCATTCTCCAAGATAAGTTACCGATAGCAAAGGTCATAAAAACGCAAATCTTACAGTTATTTAACAACTTATTATCAAACTCCCTTAAATATAGTAGAGCTGATACAGATCCAGTCATTACGATTCGCTACCAAACAGTGGAAGGCTTCAACTATGAAACACTTGATAATGAGTTAACTTACCATCACATTACCTTTATGGATAATGGTATCGGGTTTGACGATAAATATGTCGATAAAATTTTTACCATATTTCAACGATTACACAATAAGAACGAATATGAAGGAACGGGCATTGGCCTCGCACTTTGTAAAAAAGTAGTAAGCAACCACCATGGCGAGCTCACTGCTGAAACACGTAAAGATACAAGAGGAGCTATCTTTCATATTTATTTACCATGTTAATTATGCCCAGAAAAGAAAACAAACACGCTAAAGTGATCATTTGCGATGATGACGAAGATGATTTATTTCTCATTAAATCCATCTTAGAGGAAATGGAATTTTCACATCCAACAGTCTATTTTCATAATGGCCTAGAACTGATGGATATGTTGCAACTACAAATAGGGAAAAACGACCATCACATAGGATTAATCTTACTAGATTTGAATATGCCTAAAATGGATGGTAGGGAAACCTTGCACCTTTTGAAAACTAACCCTGCTTATAAACGTATCCCTGTGGTGATATTGACTACCTCTAGTTCTCCCAAAGATATTGACCTGTGTTATGCACTAGGAGCGAATAGTTTTATCACTAAACCTTCGTCTTATGACCAACTTAGTGATGTAGTTAATACGACAATCAAATACTGGATAGACCTGAGCCACTTGCCTAGTAGATAAATGATATACCTTTGACATATAACAACTGGCATGATTTTTTTGTCTACTCTAATTGCCATTTTTATGAGACTTTTTAGCACTATTTATGAAAGTTATGAAGAATAAACGTTCTCCTTCTTTTAGGTAAGGTAGTTAGAAAGCAAATTACGACCATAGCTCTTTTGTCTTTACTACAAAAGACGTTTAAATTTATTTGAGATGAATGAGGACGATATAAAATACGACTACACACAGGCACTAATTATCGACGATGAACTTGATACGTGCCTTTTATTAGGAATGCTCTTGAAAAAATTTGGTATTCGTTCGCTCATGGCTCATACATTAACAACAGGACTAGAAACGCTTCAACATGAGAAGCCCCAATTGATATTTCTAGATAATAATTTGCCTGATGGTACAGGAATCGAACATATTAAGCAACTAAAAGGCTTATTGCCTGAGGTTACCCTTATTATGATTTCGGCCATTAGTTCGCTAAAAACGGAAGCCCTTATTTTAGGAGCAGATGGTTTTATCGAAAAGCCCCTTGATTTGAGTAAAATCAAACCCTTTTTTCAGTTGTACTAACACTCCAATTTTATAGTATTCCCATATACAATAGTCTGTGCAGTGCACAGGCTATTGTTTTTACTGACTGTAATTTTCTTTCAATGAGGAATCAGGGTTTCTTCAAGGAAATGCATCTTATTACTCACCTGCGTATTTTTGGGGAATTTTCGCATCAATTTAGAGCAAGGTACCCTTAAAGGAATAAATTATAAGCCTTATACATCTACTAAAATAGCGACATAGATTCCCCACAAGACTACTCAATGAAACAATACTATGACAGTGGAAAACGCTAACACCTATGAGTAGAGCCTCCTAAACAGGCTATCGTCATAGGCGTACAATTGAATAAGTAAGTAGTAGAACAAAGTGACTTGGTTAAAAAACATGTACCTACCCCGACATCTTTAACCACATATACATAGAAAAGCCCTATTGGTAAAACTTCGTCATTTACCTAAAAATGAAGAGATAATTTGGCAAAATAGTATGCACCTCCAAATCCCATTTGAACGGCATCGTACAAACCGCCCGAATAAGTATTTTCGGGATATTGCTTGGTTGGGTACATTTCAAATAGGTTATTTCCTCCCACAGCAACCGCAATATGCTTACTTGCTTTTACCTCCAGCGAAGCATTACTGACTACCTTGGGTTGGTAAATAGCATCGGATTCCCGTAGAGCGACAAATTTCAATGGAGCATAAACGGTTGCACTGGTATGAAGCGAAAAGGCTCCAAACGAGTAGTCAAAAGAGTACAGACCTTTGTAGGGAATGTTTTGAACGGTTAAAAGAGGTAAGCTTTTTGCTCGAGAGAATAGCAAATCTTCTTTTTCTTCTAAATTTTTGAGTACTTGCACCTGATTTAGTATAAACTCACTGTAGCTAAAGCCAACTCCTAATCGAAACTGATGTTTAGCAATCTGTAATTTCCATGAGCCACTTACCTCAATTCCTTGCGTAGTCGTAGAAAGCATATTGGCAAAAAAACGTAGGTTTTCAATTCCATACTGTGTAAACGTTCGCTCCAAATCTGAGAATTGACTTGGGCTCAGCATTTCTGTTAACACCACACGGTCTTTCATCGCAATGCGATAGGTATTAATGGACAACGAAAAGTTTTTAAAAGGTTCTAAAACCAAACTTACTTGCGTATTAAGCGTCTTTTCTGGTAAAATAGGTTCGACTTTTAAGGCATTAATGACATCGGAGTCGCTCCCTTGAATAGCAACATTGGGAAAGCCTGCATCTTGAAGATTATAATTCCATGAAAAATATTGGTTCACTAGCGAAGGGATTTTAAAATTGGTTCCGATACTACCTCGCAAGGCAATCCGTTTATGGGGTGTCCAATTAAAGGCAAATTTGCCCGAGTATTGCAACCCCACATCACTGGCATGGTCGGCACGAGCGGCAAACAATAGGGATAATTTAGAGGACACACTCAGCTCATTATCGGTAAAAACGGACATCGTATTGCGAGCACGGTTTTGCTCATCACTAGGCCTAAATCCAATCATGCCCTGTGCTCCTCCTTCTTTTTGTAAGACATTGGGGTATTCCTTCCAAGAAGCCTCCTCTCCTGCCAAAATCCAAAAGTTATCATGCCGATGTTCCATCCCTAGGGAGATAGATAAACCTGATAAAAAAGAACCGTAAATACGGTTTAAGGTCAGACTCAATATGTTTTGCGTATTGCCTAACTGCCCTACGTCAAAACTGGTAGGGCTAGCACTGTTTAGGGATGGATTTACGGTATTGCTCACATCGAAAGTATTACTATTATAGCTATACGATTCGCTGAAGTCTAAGTCCCAGCCATTCTCGAAACTAGTTCTTAGCCCTGCCACAAAAGCAATGTCTGTAATAGCACTATGAACAACGGGAACATACCCCGTGGGATAAAACGAATACACACTATGGCTCGAATCGCTTGGAAGAATGTTCCAGCCACTTGCACGAGAACCACGGTTAGTAAAACCTCCAAAACTGTATAATTCGGTTACCGAAGAAAGCGGATAATTGGCATTAAACCAAAGCGAAGCTCGGTTTACACTGGCTTCTCCAAACTGTTTGCGAGGAGAGTCTCCATAATATTCGGTAGGAATTCGTACCAAAGGAGAACGGTTCAGATAGTCGGCTGTGAGTACGAATTGCCCTGTGTGAACCAAGGGCATTCCAAGAGTAGCGGCATAATTTTGGGTGAGTCCATCTCCTAACGAAGTTACTCCTGCGTTTGTTTCAACCGATACGCCTTCTGCCGATGATTTCAAGACAATATTGAGCACTCCTGCAATAGCATCTGTACCATATTGCCCCGATGCCCCATCTTTTAAATACTCTATTCGTTCAATTGCAGCAACAGGAATACTATTAAAATCAATATTTGCATTCCCTTTTCCTATGGTTCCGTTTAAGTTAACCAACGAAGATTGCCCTTTTCGTTTTCCGTTAATTAGTACTAAGATTTCATCTGGGCCAAATCCCTTCATGGTAAAAGGGTCTATATGATCGGAGAGAGAAGAACCTGACTGACGGTTAGCAGTGTAAGAAGCAATGACATAATTAAGTAATTGACTTAATTCTATTTGTCCATGTTTGGATAATTGTTCTATGGGAATAATTTCGACAAGTGTTACCGAAGATGCTTCGCTAAGAGGTTGATACAAACGAGAACCGACTAACTGTACATTGACACTATCTGTCCGAACACAAACATCCCCGTCCAGAAAGATGAATTCTGGCTCATGGACTATTGCCAAAAGCGAATTCATCGTCCCGACCAGTGTTAAATTAGTCAAGAACCAACATAATAATACCTTCATGATTAGTTAGGGGCTTCTTCAAAGTAGGATGCTACTTTTTCCACATCAAAAATCATGCTAACTATCGTTAGGCGAGGCACTATTGTTCAATAAATAACATAAGATAAAGACTTTTTCCTAAAAGCCTTCTAGTTTTTTCACCGCTTGATAGGCATTTACAATTCCTCCAGAGATACTTAAAGACCGAAACTCTACCAAATTCCCTGTTCCTGGCTGAATCATTTTTGTTTTAGGTTTAATCGAAGACTCCAACAACACTCGTTTTACCTCTGTTGCTTTTAGATTCGGGTAATACGAAAACAATAAAGCTGCAATCCCTGTTACCACGGGGGCAGCCATACTTGTACCGCTCAATTCTTCGTACCGAGAGCCCTCTACACTCGAATTAATATCAACTCCAGGCGCAAAAATATCTACGGTTTTATTACCATAATTCGAAAACTCCGCTACTGCATTAGGAGCACTCCGCCATGAACTCGCTCCTACCTCAATCCAGTTATTGGCCATCGTACCATCTAATAATTTTTTAGAAGGGTAATTTTCAGACTTATCGTTATTTTCGTTTTCATTACCTGCTGCATGCACCAACAATACCCCTTTTTCGGCAGCATAACGTACTGCGGCATCAACCATTTCCTTCTGAGGTGAGATAGCTTTCCCAAAACTCATATTAATCACTTTTGCTCCATTATTTACGGCATAATAAATGGCATTGGCAACGTCTTTATCTCGTTCGTCTCCATCTGGGATTGCTCTCAACACCATAATTTTTACATTATTGGCGATACCCATCACTCCTAAATCGTTACTTCGATTGGCAGCAATAATTCCTGCAACATGCGTACCATGCTGTGCATCTGGGCCTTTTACTTCATTATTTCCATAAGCTTTATCCTTTATATTCGTTGGATCATCTCCTATTAAGGTGCGAGGATTGTAGGTTAAATTAATACCATAGTTAAACTGATTTTGGTAATAATGATAGCCTTCCTCCAAAGCCATTTCGGTCTGTCCAATCTGAGGTAAAATTTCCATAATGCGTTTGGCATTCCGTAATTCACCTGCCGCATAGTCGTCAATCATGGCAAGCTCTTTCTCTCCTACTGTATCCACCTTTAAAGCACGCTGCAATAACCTTTTAGCTTCTACATAACGCTCATGCAATTTGATTACAAAAGGTCCCTGGCTAGATAATTCTTCTACCTTTGCTTCGTACTTTGCTTTTATTCGCTTAAACGAAGCATACGCCGCCATTTGTTTAGCTCCTCTGATACCCGATTCATCCATATGCTCGTAAATCGGTTGTAGACGAGCATATTCTCGGGTAATCTCAAGGCTTTCGTTCTTAATATCTTCTCCTTTACTATTACCCAAAAAATCCCATCCATGAATATCATCTACATACCCATTATGGTCGTCATCTATTCCATTTCCTGCAATTTCATTAGGATTCACCCATATTGTTTGTTTTAGGTCTTCGTGTTCAATATCAACTCCCGAATCGATAATTGCGACAATGACAGGACTTGCTTTTTTTCGGTTCAAAAACTCACGATACGCTCGCTCTGTGCTCACTCCGAGCACGCCGTCTTGGTTGAAATCAAGGTTAATCCAGTTGGAAGGTGCTTTGGTTAGCACAGGGGTTAAATACTGTGCTTCTCCTTGAAAAACAACAAGGATAACAACAGCAATAAGCATTGCTACTTTATACATTTTCATCTTAGGGGATTGGTTCATCGTCCTGAATAACACCTTATTTATCGCTTAGGCTTCGATACAACAAGAGGAATTCAGTCCTATTTTCAAGGTGCGTCACGAACGAATTTTCCAGTTCGCTCACTACTACACGTAACTCTTAGGTACACTACTTCACTAAGCAAAAGGTAATACTTTTACTTCACATCAGGCAAAAAGATAAGCTTATTTCAAACGCATGGTGCGTTTTACGGTTTTATTTTTCCAGTCACGATCATCTTCTTCTTTTAACTCAATCGGAAGATTATCAGGGCTTAACACGACACAGCTAATGTACGAGGCATCACTTTCTATTCGATTTTTAGGTTCCAAAAGCATCGATAAATGATTGGCTTTCGTAGCATAATAGATAGGTTCTAAATCATCGCAGAGAAACCCTAATGAAGCTCCTGCATTGGCCAGTGTTACCTTTTCTACCAAAGTAACTTCTTCCCGTAATAAGCCTAGTGCTTCAGGTTCAGAAAGCATTAACTGCTGATTACCCACTTGTAAACAGGCAGAGCGATCTTGTTTACGAATAACTTGTGCTCCCAATAGATTTTCAAAAAACTGAATGCTAGCTTCTAGGTGACGTACCATTAACTGCACATGATCAATATCAAAGGTATTTCGTAACTCTTCTCGCTGTACTAGGGCTAGGTGTTGTCCATCTGGGGTCGTTAATAATACTGCTTTGGAGGCTTGGTCAAGGGGTAATTGCAAATCGTTTTGAGCAATACGACAGCCTAGTTTCACCAATTCTGCCACACTTTTACGAAGATTCTTGGTAGAAACAGCTAACCAATAAAGTCCATACGAAACAGGCGGCTCTTGCGTTGCATTAGCCAATGGAGTTATCCCTTCAACATGCTTAAATTGAACGGTAGGTTCATTTGGATTGAGCATCATGCGTTCAGTAGCAACCTCTCGCTGATGTAGGTCGTGGATTTGACGAGCTTTAAAAACAAGCTCCCAAGGAGTCATGGCCTTTCGGCATAAATCGGCATTTGTAAAATGATATTGAATATCATCTAACCTAACCGAATGCTGGGCTATGCCAATAAACGACAATAGCACCAATGGGGCTAGTAATAAATATTTTTTCATGGGTATGTTTTACTTAGGGCTGTCTTTCAGAATCAGCATTTTTGTCTTCAAGAAGAATAAAATGGAGGATTCATGGACGAATTTAATAAATTTTCTGGCGAAATAATAGTATTATCTCCATTGAAATAGTAAACATCTTGCAATTAATCCATACAAGGGAACTTGAAACGAAGGAACATTGTCTTATTTTTATATTGACTCCCATATTTAGCCAGAACGATATGCCAGAAAATTTTACGCAACAAACACCATACCGATTTTCTATCTCCCAATACCGCTGGTATCCTTGGATAATTTGTGCCTCTGGTCTTCTTATTTTGCTCGTCATCAATGGCCTCACGACGACCGTTATTACCGTCTTTGATAAAGCCTTAATTGATGAATTTCACTGGACACACAGCGAGTTAAAGCTGCGTGATTCCATCCCCAATGCTGTGGCCTTCTTACTGATTCTATCCTCAGGTTATTTTATTGATAAGTACCGAGTAAAGCGAATGATGCTTATTGGTACTGCTCTCTTAGCCATTGCTCTTGCCGCCTATAGCCTTATCAGTAGCAAATACGAAGCATATTTCCTGCATTTTTTATTTGGGCTTGCCTATACGACTTCAGGGTCGGTAGCAACCATTATTTTAGTATCTAGTTGGTTTAAAGAATCGAAAGGACTTGCTTTGGGTATTACCCTCGCAGGAACAAGCCTTGGAGGCTTTGTATTTCCTAGTCTCATCGGTCATTGGATTGATACGGCTGGCTGGCGAAACGCTTTTTTATACCTGTCTTTTATTCCGACTTTTTTATTTTTTTACATTTTATTGGTTGTTCAAAACGGCCCAACTGCCTCCACTACGAACCCAACAACCGTTAATACT
>JALRIJ010000449.1 GCA_023255485.1 Flectobacillus sp. | reverse complement strand
GGATAATAAAAAAGGTTGAACATCCTTATCAATATGGCTGGTGTTCATGGTATTGCTTAACACTTTGTTGAGCTTACCGATGATGAAACGGCCAATGATAAAAAAGGCGATAGCTAATAAGATTTTTCCCCCATATTGGGTAATAGCTAGTAAGATTTGTTCTTTAAGAGAGGCAATGTTTAATTCCATTGGAGTTGATTTTTAAAATGAAACATAAAACTAATAAGCATCTTTATACCAAGATAATAAGAAAAATATGACTTACACATCGTTGAATACAAAAGAATTACTTAGTATTAATACGTTGGGAGGCTTAAAAGTAACAGGCTACCAACCAAAATCTATCAAACAAGAATTACGAGATAACTTAATCGTCAAAATCAAAAATAAGGAAAATGTTTTTGAAGGGATTTGGGGTTACGAAGACACCGTTATTCCTGATATTGAACGAGCAATTTTGTCGCAACACCATATTAACTTATTGGGTTTACGTGGACAGGCTAAAACCCGTATTGCTCGTTTGATGGTTAACCTATTAGACGAATACATTCCTGTAGTCCAAGGTTCAGAATTGAATGACGACCCGTTGAATCCTTTGTCTCGTTATGCCAAAGATTTGATTGCAGAATTGGGCGACCTTACGCCTATTTCATGGATGCACCGTGACGACCGCTATACAGAAAAGTTAGCCACGCCAGATGTATCAGTTGCTGACCTTATTGGTGATGCTGACCCGATCAAAGCGGCTACCCTAAAATTACCTTATTCAGACGAACGTGTGATTCACTATGGATTAATTCCTCGTTCGCACCGTTGTATTTTTGTTATCAACGAACTACCTGATTTACAAGCTCGTATTCAAGTGGCTTTGTTTAATATTTTGCAAGAAGGAGATATTCAGATTAGAGGTTTTAAAGTTCGTTTACCGCTAGAAATTCAGTTTGTCTTTACAGCCAATCCAGAAGATTATACCAATCGTGGTTCTATCGTAACGCCTTTAAAAGACCGTATCGACTCACAAATTGTGACGCACTATCCAAAAACCTTGGGTATCGGTAAGAAAATCACCTTACAAGAAGCCAAAATTAAAGACGAACAAATCGAACGCATTGCCATAAATGCCTTGATGGACGATTTAATTGAGCAAATTGCTATTGAAGCCCGTTCGTCGGAATACGTGGATGCCAAATCAGGGGTTTCTGCTCGTATGACGATTTCGGCTTATGAAAACCTCTTTTCGGCAGCCGAACGTAGAGCCTTATTGAACGACGAAAACAAGACTTACATCCGTGTAGCTGATTTAATTGGGGTAATTCCAGCAGTATGTGGTAAAGTAGAATTGGTTTATGAAGGCGAAGTAGAAGGGCCTGTAATTGTGGCTCAAAACTTAATCGGCAAAGCGATTCGTACGCAATTCTTGAACTTTTTCCCTGACCCAGAAAAAATCAAGAAATTAGCCAAAGACAAAGCGGGGAAAAACCCTTATAAGCCGATTTTAGATTGGTTTATGGACGGAAATACCATGGATATTTTGAACGACAGTGCGGATACAGACTACGCTGCTCGTTTATCCAGTATCGACGGATTGGATGAGTTAGTGGAGAAAATCTACCCTACTTTTGAAGGTAGAGAAAAGCTATTCATGATGGAATTTGTCTTACACGGGTTAGCAGAATTCTCCATAATTTCTAAAAAAACCTTGGAGAAAGGACTAACGTTCAAAGACTTAACAGACTCTCTTTTTGACCTCGACAATTTCCGTTTTGAGGATGAGGAAGAGGATAATTAGAGATTTTATACCGCAGAGTTGCACAAAGAACCACAGAGGTTCGCAGAGGAAAAAAGATTAATCTATAAAATAATCTCTGTGTACCTCCGTGATTCTTTGTTACACTCCGTGGAATAGTCTTT
>JALRIJ010000448.1 GCA_023255485.1 Flectobacillus sp. | reverse complement strand
AATCCTTATTCAAGCGATTATTTTGTCCGAAATCGAAGTGAACACACATGGTCGGCATGGGGAACAGATTTTGTATCCACTCCCAAAACCTTACTTACCTACAGTTTCAGTACCCGTTACGGAGGTTATTATGGCGACGGTTCTCGTTTACGTCTCAATGCTCAGGTGGGCTATCGTTTTCAACCCTTTGTAGGATTATCCCTTTCGGCAGAATACAACGATATTCAATCGGTCAAAGTAGTCAGAGAAAAAGATAATTTACCGACTACAGCAGGGAATAAATTTTGGTTAGTTCAATCCAAATTTGATATTACCTTCACCAATAAATTATTCTGGACAACCTACATTCAGTACAACGAGCAAGTAAGTAATTTCAACATCAACAGTAGAATTCAGTGGCGTTACAAACCTGCTTCCGACTTCTTCTTAGTCTATTCCGACAATTACTTACCCAATAATTTAGGGCTTAAAAACCGTTCTATTGTTTTAAAATGGAATTATTGGTGGAGTGTGTAGGGTAAACGGGTTTTAACCCGTTTCGGTATCAAATAAAAAAGGCTTCTGAATCTTCAAGATTCGGAAGCCTTTTTTATTTGCGATTACTATTCCTAGTTTGATTTCGGAATTTTAACTCCTTTCATCACATGTTTATCAATTTCCGATTTATTGACAGCCGACTTATTAATCATTAATCTGGCATCAGCTCCCGCAGGTTGGATATAGTACATTTCATCATTGTAGAAGACACGTCCAATGTTATTTACCCATCTATCGGCCATCAATTGATAAGCGTCTGATGATTTAGCTGTTTTTTTTACGCCAAAGCTAAGTGTATTATCTAAGCCCGTATCAAAAGTGATTTTTAGCTTACCTTCGCTTGCATCTGTGCAAACCCCTGGCGTAAATTTTTTCAATAAAATAATATTGACATACCTTCCATTTTCAAAAGCAACCTTACCAGACTTGATTTTAACATCATTAGAAGCGAGTTCTCGACGAAGCTCAACATCACGGTCGATATAAAACTGCAATTGGTTTAAAGGTTCTTTTTTATATTCAATTCTTGCCCGTGTATCAACCGTAAAAAACGATTTAGGAGTTGTACAACCCGCTAGTATGAATAACAAGAATAAGGGTGCGATATTTCTTAGCATGATGGTAATATGGGTTTTCAATTTTGAGCCAGTTTATGAGTTTAGCCACACCTAACAGAGAGTTTTATTTTCTGTGTATCAGCTTTCTTTGTGAGGTTACTATCCAATAACTGTGCCTAAATTAACGATAATTACCCTTATAAATTTTAACTCCTAAATAAATTCTCCTGATATTTTTTATACGGTATTCCTGCCAATCGGGTCTTACTCGTCAATCGCCTCTAAAATCACGCTACAAGCTTTTCGGATTTCTTTTTCGGTAATAATGAGCGGAGGGGCAATACGCATGGAGTTATCGCAGAATAAAAACAAGTCGGTGATGACACCCTTATCAATACAACGGTCGATAATTGGTTTTAGCTCGTCAAAATCTTCAAATTCTACCGCCATCATTAAGCCCTGATTTCGTACTTCTTTAATCTTTGGATGCACTAATAATTCACGGAATAGAGCTGCCTTATGGGCTACTTCGTCGATGAGCTTTTCTTCTTGGATAGCTTTTAAGGTAGCTAAAGAGGCCGCACACGAAACAGGATGTCCTCCAAATGTCGTAATATGTCCTAAGATAGGGTTTGTCTTGAGTACCCCCATGATGGTATGATTTGCCATAAAAGCCCCAATCGGCATACCGCCTCCCATGCCTTTAGCACTGAGCAAAATATCTGGGTAAATGCCAAATTGCTCGAACGCCCAAAAACTACCTGTGCGTCCAAAACCAGTTTGAATTTCATCTAAAATCAATAACGTGTTGGTTTCATCACAGCGTTGTCTGAGGGCATGGAAATAGGCTGTTG
>JALRIJ010000447.1 GCA_023255485.1 Flectobacillus sp. | reverse complement strand
AACCTTTTTATCAAAATCATGAAAAAATACGTATTCCTCTTATTCCTATTCATCGCTGACTATGGCGTTTATAGTGCTCCTGATAGTACTGCATTAACGGTTACGTCTCCTCTCAACAAAGCAAAACTAACCAAAGCCATTTTACTTGAATCGGGCTTTTATCTGGGCGGTATGTCTTACCTTAACTTTGTGTGGTACAAAGACTCTAAGCCCGTTCCATTTCATCTTTACAACGACAGCGAGGGCTATTTACAAGTAGATAAATTTGGGCATCTATTTGGCTCTTATCTGGAAAGTTACATTGGTTACTCGATGCTCCGAAATGCGGGAGTCAAAAAAAACAAAGCACTGTTATATGGAGCAACGATGGGGATTATTTTACAAACCCCTATCGAAGTATTTGATGGCTATTATGAAGGATGGGGATTTTCATGGAGCGATATGTTGGCAAATACGGCAGGTTCGGCTCTGATTATCGGTCAAGAATTATTGTTCAATCAACAACTTATTCGTTATAAATTCAGCTTTAACCGCTCTCCTTATGCAGACCAAGCCAATGGCTATTTAGGACACGATGCACTGGAGAGTTTGTTTTATGACTATAACGGACATACCTACTGGTTTAGCGGAAATTTGAATCACCTACTTCCTAAATCAACACTTCCTTCATGGGTAAATGTCGCTGTAGGGTATGGTGCAAATGGTATGTTTGGCGAATTTTCGAACCTCAGTTCCTATAGAGGGGTAAGTATTCCGCCTACCGAACGTTATCGTCAATATTTCCTTTCATTAGACATTGATTGGAGCAAGATTCCGACCAAATCAAAATTTATGAAAGCCGTTTTTGAAGGACTCAACTTTATCAAAATTCCGTTCCCTACACTCGAATACAATTCCTTAGGACAGTTTAAGGGACATTGGCTTTATTTTTAAAAGGCAGTGACTCGATACCATCCTAGTGTTTACGATGGTATCGAGTTACTCTACTTACTTCTTGATACTTTTCAATTCTTTTCCTGCAATATCTTCCCAACGGTAAAGATGAAAGGTTTTATTATTACTCATCGCTACAAAAATTCCTTTTGGAAAAAGCTTGCCCAACGAGGTAGCAACGGTTTCTGAGCCATCACTTTGAGTGGCTTTTACTTCTACAATTTTCAATAATGGATGCTCATGCGGATTTCCCTTTGTTCCTTCTCTGCTAAAAACATGAAATTTATTTGCTCCCTGATCAGACACTAATAAATAGCCTGTAGTTGAGGTAAGCTGATAAATAGAGATTCCTTCATGATCTTCCGAAAAACCTGTTTTAGCAAAAAGAGCTAATTCATCATTGCCTTTCATAGGCTCAGCATAGTACTTACGCACCCCTACCCCTTCGTCAGAATAATAGATATAGCCCAATTGGTCATCCACGGCAATGGATTCAATTTCTTTCTTGCCACTGTATGTTCCAAACTTACGCACGAGGATTGCCTTTACTTCTCCTTTGCCATTATCCTCTAATAAGTATTGCCATAAATAACCTCCGTTAGTAGGGCCTGATTTACGCCCCACAATGGCATAAATAGCTCCTTGAGGGTTTTTATATAGGGAAATCCCCATTAAATCTCTAAATTCTGCTCCTGTTTCTCCTTCAAAAACGGGAAGTCCTCCCCCATCAATCGGCTTCATATCGGGTAAGGAAAAGATACGTAATTTATGGGTCATGCGTTCGGTCACTACGGCAATATCGGTCTTTTTACCGCCTATGACTAAACCATATTCAATATCAACGTTATTGGGACGTTGCAACTTTCTAACTACTTTATCCTGCACGATTTTTCCTTGTAAATCAAACACATACAAAGCTCCGTCTTGATTTTTGTCTGTTCCCAAAATAAGACTTTTGCTCGCATCGGCTGGATTTACCCAAACGGCAGGGTCATCGGTATCGTATTGCACGGCTTCTGTAATCACAAGCGGCGAAATAACT
>JALRIJ010000446.1 GCA_023255485.1 Flectobacillus sp. | reverse complement strand
AGTAGAGCTGCTTACGATGAATTAAAAGGATTCTATGTGGCTAAAAAAGACTTTAAAAGTGCTTATTTTTATGCAGATAAGTATCGGAAATCGTTCGAATCATCACAAAACTCGAAGGTAGATAACGATATACGTTCCTTTAAAGAAGACCAACTCATTGAACAACAACAGGCAGAACTGGTGAAGGTGAACCTGAAGGGGCAACTGGCTCAGGCTGAGTTGACTAACTTGAAATTTCGTCAGCGGTTATATATCGTTTCTATTTTGTTTGGTATTGGTTTGCTCTGCATTCTGGCTTATGCCTACGTGAGTCGTCAACGTTATATGAAATTACAGGCGGCAGAGTTAGCTAAAAATCGCCGAATCGAATCGCTAAATGCCCTGATTAATGGGCAAGAGTTAGAACGCTTACGGATTTCGCAAGAACTACACGACGGCTTAGGAACGCTGTTGTCTCGAATAAAAATGCAGTTGGAGTCTGATGATATTGAGTTAAGGCAGGCAACCTCCATGCTTGATGAGGCCTGTGTAGAAGTGCGGACCATTTCGGGCAATTTACAGCCAAATACCCTAAAGGAGTTTGGGCTCATTCAAGCGATTCAAGACCTTGTCTTACGACAACATAGTACCCATCCTGTCATTATTTTTCAGTATTTTGGCGATGCTTTTGCGGTGGCTTCTGACCAACAATTAATGATTTACCGTATTGTGCAAGAACTGTTGGCTAATGCCTTAAAGTATGCTCAAGCGAGAGAAATACTGGTACAACTAGTGTTCAGCGATGAAGGAATCACCTTAACGATAGAAGACGATGGCATTGGTTTTGAAGAAGCAAGTATCAGTGTCGAACGCAATGGCTGGCGGAATATTCGATCACGAGTGGATTTTCTGAAAGGAACCATTCACTTACACTCAGCCCTCGAAGAAGGCACCTCCGTGACGATTCAATTTGTAAAAGAAACGCTTACACAACCAATAGATGAAAGAGCAATTTAAAACCTATCTTCAAAAACAAATCGAACTAACAGACGAGCAGTTTGAATTGATTAGTTCAGAAATTTTAGTAAAAACATTCAAAAAAGGAACCATTGTCATGCAACAAAATACCATTGACGAGGCAACTTATTTTGTGACAAAAGGCTTATTGAGAGCCTATACGATTGATGAGAACGGCAAAGAGCATATCATTCAATTTGCTCCAGAAAACTGGTGGCTAAATGATAAAAATAGTTTCTATTTTGGCGAACCGTCTCTGTTTTTTATTGAAGCCGTAGAAGATACCGAAGTCATTTATTTACCGAAGCAATTTTTTGACACCGCCAATCATCTATTGCCTTGTTTTACGGCTTGGAATACCGTGATTTTACATAATTCGATTCGGTTTATGCAAAAGCGTATCAACCTCTTGTTAAGTGCCACAGCAGAAGCTCGTTATTTAGACTTTATGAAACTCTATCCTAACCTAATGTTTAGAGTGCCACAAACCATGATTGCCTCTTATTTGGGTATTACCCCCGAATCCCTGAGCCGAGTAAGAAAGGCATTGGCCACAAAGCATGGATAAAAAACAGGATAAGAAAATTAACAAGAAGCAATATATTTGAACTGAATTTTTAATCAATTGTTATGAAAAAATGCTTTGACGCTTAAATGCGTTTAGTTATTTGATACTTATTGGATTAAGAAATCAGACCTATTTATTTTAAGAATTAGATAGGAGTTTTTGAATATAAAAAATTGATTGTCAATCAATTTGGTTGAATATGTCGGGAGACTTAAATCCAAAATTTAACATTCAAAATTTATCATTATTACTTATGGAAACACTATCACGAAGAAGCTTTGTCAAACAATCGGCAGTAGCTGCGGGCGTAGTGACTACATTATCAGCTATGACAACAGAAGCAAAAACAAAGAAAGAACTATTTGTTCACCACGTGTATTTTTGGTTGAAAAACCCAGACAGCGAAGCAGATCGCCTAAAATTA
>JALRIJ010000445.1 GCA_023255485.1 Flectobacillus sp. | reverse complement strand
AAAAACGCCATCCCTTGCTGGAATGGCGTTTTTTGGTACGGCTTATCGC
Organism: Flectobacillus sp.; assembly: GCA_023255485.1. Classification (GTDB taxonomy): domain Bacteria; phylum Bacteroidota; class Bacteroidia; order Cytophagales; family Spirosomataceae; genus JALRIJ01. The sequence goes on along the minus strand of JALRIJ010000445.1, from coordinate 1,968 downwards.
AATTTTCACTACTCAACATATAAGACTAAACCCTTTCTAGTCGTAGCATCCGCTACGACTCAAAACCTCATAGGGCGTCTCGCCCGTTGCTGGGCTTCCGTTTTTCTTTATCATTCTCGTTACTCTTTACTACGAAATATAAATCCTTTTTTGTTTGTACTTCGACTATGCGTTCCAGAGTTGCCCCTCGGAATAAGTCAAATAACAGAAAACATCGACTTCCCGTTTAGAAATTTGGGATAATCCATTTCTATATTATACTTTTACTCAGCATTCCTATTTCGTGTAGTTTTATGATTAGACACCACAAAACTCTCATTTATTTGGCACTTTTTTGCATTTGTTTAGATAGCTTCGGCAAATAAAACCTAATAATCGTAATTAAGAAGATAGAGCAAGAGGTAGCCAATCTTTTAAAATTACTTAGAATCTATTAATATGAAATTTTATTTAGGCGTAACTGATAATAATTGGTTTAAATACCTTAGTACTATAAATCCAGAAGATATTAACTTTTGGCAACCTAGCGGAAGCGTAAACTTTAAGGTATTGACCGCTGGAGCACCTTTCCTTTTCAAACTAAAAAGTCCATTAAATGCAATTGGGGGTATAGGTTTCTTTTCAAGCCATACTTTTCTCCCGATGTCGGTAGCTTGGGATACATTTGAAAATCGAAATGGATGCCAAACCTACTCTGAATTTAGTAGAATGATATTAAACTACAGGAAAGATAAGAATAATATTAACCCTACAATAGGGTGTATCGTACTAACAAATCCGATATTTTTCAAAAAAGAAGATTGGATTGAGACACCTTCAGATTGGGGAAATAGCATAGTTCAAGGGAAATCTTATGATTCAGAAGATAAAGTAGGGAAAGAGATATGGACAAGGGTAGAAAAACTCCTAGAAGAATATTTAACCAAGGATTCAATTAATGAGGATAATAGTCAAATTTTATTTGAAGAACCTTTATTTCCTGCTTATGGTAAATCTGTTTTAACCAAGGTAAGACTAGGACAAGGTGCTTTTAGGGTATTAGTTACAGATGCTTACTCTCGCAAATGCTCAATTACAGGTGAAAAAACACTACCTGTTTTAGAGGCTGCTCATATAAAACCTTATGCAGCATCTGGCCCCCACTTTGTTTCAAATGGATTATTACTTCGTTCTGATATGCATAAACTTTTCGATAACGGATACTTGACAATAACCTCCGAACTAAAAATAGAGGTTAGTTCACGAATCCGTGAAGAATTTCAGAATGGTAAAGAGTACTACCAATATCATGGGAAAAGTCTGGCAGTTATTCCTAGTAAGACCTCCGATTTGCCTGATAGCAACTATATTGATTGGCATAACCAACATATTTATCGAGGATAAAATACGTACCAAAAAACGCCATCCCTTTCTGGAATGGCGTTTTTTGGTACGGCTTATCGCAATTTTCACTACTCAACATACAAGACTAAACCCTTCAAATAACTTCCTTCTGGATGGAAGAAATTTACGGGGTGATCTGCGGGTTGCGTTAAGTGGTGTAATACTTTTACTTGTCGTCCTGCTTCGAGGGCTGCCGCTACAACGGTATTGTAAAACAACTCTCTATCAACCACTTGCGAGCAAGAGAAGGTAAACATGATACCGCCTTTTCCTAAGCGTTTGAATCCTTCTGCATTCAGGCGTTTGTAGCCTTGTACCGCACGGTGACGGGCATCCATGCTTTTGGCATAAGCAGGTGGGTCTAGTACGATAAGGTCATAAAATTGGTCGTTTGCCTTTAAATATTTCATCACATCTTCGGCATAAGCCTCGTGTGTTTGAGCTTCTGAACCGTTGCCAAAATTGGCTACTACGTTTTGATTCACCAAGTCGATTGCCTTTTGGGACACGTCCACCGAGTGTACTAACGTTGCTCCTGCTTTGAGTGCATAGACTGAAAAACCACCTGAGTAACAGAACGAGTTT
>JALRIJ010000444.1 GCA_023255485.1 Flectobacillus sp. | reverse complement strand
GAGTTTCCTCTGGGGTAGGACTAGTGGTAAAAATAGAGAAAATCACGTCTGGCTGATGAATATTGGACGTAAAAATCAAGTCATTAAAAGGCAAATTTTGCCCCAAATACACTACTTTATGTTCTCTCGAACGAATTAGATAATTAGCAAATAACAAACCTATTTCATGCAGTTCACCTTCGGGCAAATAAAGTAGAAATTTTTTTGCTCCTTCCTTCCGAACAGGTAATTGTCCATCAATGGCCACCACAATTTTTTGTCGTATCAGATTCGCAATAAAATGCTCTTGAGCTACTCCAATCGAGTTGGCTAACCAAAGTGTCCCTACCCGATTCAAGAAAGGAAATACCACTTGAGTCATTGTTTGCTCAAAGCCTACTTGTAGGGTATTGGTACTGATAATTTTCTCAAAACGTTCTTCATCCAAATCTAGCATTGCCAATGTAAGGGCATGAATTTGGTCTGGATAACTCAATTTCTTTTCTGAAACATGCAAAACCTCCTGACATACAGCCTCATTAGACATTCCTGCAATGGCAGAAATCTTGTATCCATGCTCTTTGAGCAGGGCGATGTTCAGCACCAACTTTAAATCTTCGTCAGTGTATGTCCGAATGTTGGTATCGGTACGATCTGGTTTCAACATATCATAACGTTGTTCCCAAATTCTAAGCGTATGAGCTTTGATTCCCGATAATTGCTCTAAGTCTTTAATTGAATAATTGCTCATAATAGTAATCGTAACAGATGTTAAAGTATGAACAAGATGTTAAGAAAAAGGTTTTATAAAAGTTGAAACAGTAGCGTATGCCCTACAAAAAAACAACCTTGTAAAACTAAAATTAATAAGGCCATCGGGTTACTTTTGGTAAAAGTACTAACACACCCCAAATAAACTAACACAAAAGCAATCACAAACCATGCGATATAGTTTTGCAAAGGAACGATTTCAGATTGCCAATGCCAAAAATCAAAGTGAATTGCCACAGGTTCTATCAATATATCCAGTAAAACCAGCAAGGCTGCCCCTATTCCACTCTGAATTACAGCTCGAATCCACGTTGTTTTAATACCCTTTAGTGGTAGATAACGAGCCATCAAGACAACTGCTCCGTAAACTAGAATAAGCCAATTAGCTCCTAACACCAAAGGTACTTTCAAGCACTGTACGCCTAATGTGTCGCCATACCAGTAAACACCAAATATAAGCCCAGTATGTACGCCTAGTACTTCAATCCAATAGCCAACTAAAAACGTTACGGCTGCAAAAAGGTAAAAGGCATTATTTTTTTGTTCTTGAAATATCCAAATTAACCCTAGCGACACCCACAAGTTAATAGACGAGAAAAACTTAAAGAAACCCTGTACGCTGGGTACTTGCAAGCCAATTATCCCCACAAAATACATCAATGGTAGGATAATAAAAAATAAGGCACGATAACGAATCGTAACGATGTTTTGGAGTTGATTGAAGCTAAACATACCAATTAAACACGCTGGATGGTAAATAGTTTGAATAGGTTGGGATAAAAAACAAAAAAGCCTTGTCTTAAAGACAAGGCTTTGGGCGACTAATGGGATTCGAACCCATGACCAACGGTACCACAAACCGCTACTCTAACCGACTGAGCTATAATCGCCGTGAATTGTGAGTGCAAAGGTACAAGATTTTTTTATAAAGTCAAGCGAAAAACAGCAAAAAATCTACAAAAAAAGAGAGTCAAACTGCAAAACTCTCATTATCAAGACTTTTTACAAGAAAAAAATATTTATTTTATAATACACTACTATAATTACTTTCACCAAAAAAGGTCGTCGATAAAATTCGACAACCTTTCTTGTAAATAATGATTACTTTACTCCTTTTAAAATAGCCTGATAGCGTGGCATATCGTTAAACAATTTCAGAGCGGCTTGAATTTCTGGATCCTTGGCAAAAGACTGCTCTCTTGTTCCTTTCTGCAAATAGTAGTGAACTACAATTTCTTGTTCTAAAGCCGTTTTGATTTCTTCTTTATTTTTCAGCATATCCGCTTCTTT
>JALRIJ010000443.1 GCA_023255485.1 Flectobacillus sp. | reverse complement strand
TATCATCTGAGTGAGGACCACCGTATTGAATTTCAAAAATTGATTCCGAACCATTTTCTTTGTCAAATGCAAACGCATCTTCGTAGTCAGCCATCAATTTATATCCTGCATTTTTCTTTACGTCTTCAAAAGCAGCAATTGCACTTGGCCAATCTTTTTTCCAAACGTTTACTTTTCCTTCAAAAGCACGAGCAGCCCATTTAGTAGCTCTACCTGTATTTCCAGCATCCCATGAAGCAGGAAGACCCGCATAAGCATCTTGGAAATCTTTCAAAATAGCCGCAAATAACGCCTCTTTCGTAGCATTAGGTACAGCTAATGAAGCCAAATCTTTCTTCACTTCCATCACCAATGGCGGAGTTCCCCAAACTTGTAAAGCCACAAAGTGGAAGAACGCTCTCAAGAATTTAGCTTCCGCAATCACTTTTGTTTTTTGCTCAGCAGTCAACGAATTTTGTCCGTTATTTGCAGCTTCAATCACCAAGTTTGCTCTTAAAATTCCCTCATATACCTGTGTATATAAAGCAGCATAAGGTGTATCAGAAGCACGGATAAACAAATTATCCAATGCACGAGCATTGTTATAATCGCTACCACTATTTGACGCTTTAGAATTTACTTCAACGTCGTCCGTTGTGGTCAACGACAAACTCCAAAATTCACCTCTTTCGTTTAGGGTTTCCGTACTTGTTCCCCAGAAATCTTGAATAGAAGAATATCCTGCGAAAATGGCTCCGTCAAAATCTGCTTGCGTTTTGTAAAACGTCGTAGTAGTTACCCTATCCAAAGGTTGTAAGTCAAGATTATTACAAGCTTGCACTACAAAAAAGGAAGTGATAGTGGCAACAATAATGCCTTTGATATATGTTTTTTTATTCATTTTAGTACCTTTTAAAATTGTTAGAATGATAACTGCCAGCCAAATTGAACAATTGAAGGTTGTGGAGAACCACCCGAATCTTGTCCGTTTGCCAAGGCGAATTCACCTTTCTGGAAACTTGCACCTCTGGTTACTTCTGGATCATATCCTTTGTATTTTGTAAAGGTTGCTAAGTTTTGCATACCCACAAAAATGCGTGAGTTAGTCAATGTTCCTTTGGCAACTTTACTCAAGACAGAAGCTGGTATGTTATAACCAATTTGAATGTTTTTGATTCTCAAATAAGCAGCTTCTTCAATCCAACGGTCTGAATAACGGTTGTTTTGGTTCGGGTCATTTACGTCTGCACGTGGCATTGTCGTGCTTGGGTTTGATATCGTCCAGCGATTTAACACACTTACCGATTGGTTTGAACCACTTGTCATCGACTCTAATGAAGCTCTTGCTTGGTTATACACCTGCACCCCACCAACTCCTTGGAATAATACCGAGAAATCGAAGTTTTGGTATGTAGCCGAAATGTTAAGTCCGTAGAAGAATTTAGGAATTGAACTTCCGATGTTAGTACGGTCTTTTGCGTCAATCGTGCCATCGTTGTTTACATCCACAAAACGAATATCGCCAGGTTGACGTTTGCTAGAGTTTACGTCCGTTGTTTTGTCCGCATCTACTTCTGCTTGTGTTTGGTAAATTCCGTTAGTTTTGTATCCGTAGAAATAACCTAATGGCTCTCCTACTGAAGTACGGTGCGTTTGACCTCCTCCAGTACCTGCAATAATTTCAGGAACAGTACCTAATGAAGTAATCGTGTTTGTAACCGTCGTTAAATTACCACCGATATTGTATTTCAATTTGCCAACGCTACCTCTGTAATTCAAGGCAAATTCAAACCCTGTGTTCTTGATTTGACCTAAGTTTGCATCCGCAGGAAGGAAATAACCTGATGTAGCTGGGATAGGTAAACTCAATAATACATCATCCGTTGTTTTGTCGAAATAATCTACTGTACCCGTAATTTTTCCGTTGTACAAACTAAAGTCTGTTCCTAAGTCTAATTGTGTACTGGTTTCCCATTTCAAATCTTTGTTGGCAAACACCGTTGGAGAAGGTCCTCTTACCACTCCTTGACCATCACCTGTTACATAGAAAATGGTCGTTGATAACGAAGGTAAATAGGCAAAGTTT
>JALRIJ010000442.1 GCA_023255485.1 Flectobacillus sp. | reverse complement strand
CGCCAAGTGTCTGTCTAGAAAATTAGGTCTCTGGAGCTTTCTGGAGACCTTTTTTCTTGATAGAAGGTATAGTAATTGGTGAAAAATAGCTGCTTGATTCTCTGAAAATTGCTATAAATCATAATATTTTTAGTGGATTAGAGTGCTTTGGCTATCTTTGTAAAAAATAAGGTATAAACCTGCTGTTGTAAAGCAGAAAAATCAACGTGTCTGTCCGCTTAAAATCGGGTAGGTTACTGACAACAAAAAATGAAAGTATTAAAATTCGGAGGAACATCTTGTGGTACAGTTGAAAGTATCCAAGCAGTATTAGGAATCATCAAGGGCAAACAAGCCAAGGGAGAACAAGTTGCAGCCGTATTCTCGGCAATGGGCGGCGTAACCAACAGATTGATTGAGACGGGACAAAAGGCCTCTACCAATGATTTGACGTATTTTGATACCGTAAAGGCAATCGAAGAACGTCATTTTGAAGTAGTTCGTGCTTTAATTGACGTGAAAGCTCAGTCAAAAGTATTTGCTAATATCCGAACGATTATCAATGAATTAGAAGACTTACTCAAAGGAGTATCTTTAATTCGTGAAATCTCCCCTCGTACCGGAGATCTCATCGTATCGTTTGGCGAACGCCTTTCTACGACCTTAATCTATTCAATTTTGAATGCAGAAGGAGTCGATTGTCAGTACTTAGATGCTCGCAAGGTTATTCGTACCAATGATAACTTTGGTATGGCAAGTGTAGATTTTGCCGTGACTGATGCTCAAATTCAGGCTTATTTTGCTCAAACAAAGGCATTGCAATTAATTACGGGTTTTATTGGTTCGACAGAAAAAGGAGAAACAACGACTTTGGGTCGTGGTGGTTCTGATTATACAGGTTCAATTTTCGGAGCAGCCTTGAATGCTGAAGAAATCGAAATCTGGACAGACGTAGATGGCATGATGACCGCAGACCCAAGAAAAGTGAAAAATGCGTTCACGATTCCTACCATTACCTATTCAGAGGCGATGGAATTAACGCATTTTGGAGCGAAGGTGATTTATCCGCCATCGTTACAGCCTGCTTTTGCTAAAAATATCCCGATTCGTGTCTTAAATACCTTTAATACGGATTTTGAAGGAACAATCGTAAGTCGTGAAGCAGAACCGTCTGACTATATTATTACGGGAATAAGCTCTATTGATAAACTTGCCTTAGTAAACTTACAAGGCTCGGGTATGATTGGGGTGGCTGGGGTATCTGCTAAATTATTTACTGTCTTAGCAAAACATCGTATCTCGGTTATTTTAATTTCTCAGGCTTCATCAGAACACTCAATTTGTTTTGCGATTGAACCTTCTGCAACCGAAGAAGTGCGTCAGATTTTAGCAGAAGAATTCAAGACCGAAATTGCCAATGGCGATGTAGAAGGTATCGAAATTCAAGAAAACCTTTCGGTGATTGCCGTTGTAGGAGAGGGAATGCGTAAACACACGGGGGTAAGTGGTAAGTTATTCTCGGTGTTAGGAAAGAATGGTATCAATATCGTAGCGACGGCTCAAGGTTCTTCGGAGTTAAATATTTCGGTAGTAATCGAGCAAAAAGATATATCAAAAGCCTTAAACGTTATTCACGATTCGTTTTTCTTCTCGCAAGTAAAAACATTGAACCTTTTCTTGGTAGGAACTGGTTTAATCGGAAAAACACTTTTGGAGCAACTAAAAGGACAGGGTAATTATTTAGCGAAGTACAAAGCCTTAAAAGTCAATTTGGTAGGTGTAATGAACTCTCGTAAAATGTTCGTGAATTCATCAGGTATCTCGCTGGATACATGGCAAGAAGAGTTAGACAATACAGAAACAGTAGCATCTTTATCGAGCTTTGTTGCAGAAGCTAAGCGATTGAATTTGCCGAATTCTATCTTTGCCGATTGTACGGCCAACAAAGAAATACATAAAGAGTATTTGGGTTTATTTGAATCAAATATTTCGGTAGTTACGCCAAACAAAGTGGCTAACTCCGGGCCTTATGCTGAATATGCGTTGTTGCATCAAACCGCATTGAAAAAAGGAGTGAAGTTCTTGTAC
>JALRIJ010000441.1 GCA_023255485.1 Flectobacillus sp. | reverse complement strand
GTCAGTGTTACGATAATCCCATCCTCAGAGAACACTAAGTTATCTAGCTGAATACGAGCAAGTTCCGATCGTCTAAATGCTCCCGTAAAGCCCAACAATACAATTGCTTTATTCCGTAAGCCTGTTAACGTTGAAATATCCATTGATTTAACTTGCTTCTTGAAAAAAGTAAGTTGAAAAGCAGGGGCTTGTTTTTGGCGAATACCGATACTTCTTTTTATCCCTTCCATAACGTGCTTAAAATCAGCATTATTAGTAGGTAGTTCAAACCCTGCGAGTAAATGATATTTCCGAATAGCCGCTAACTTTCGATTGAGACTAGCCCATTTTGAAGTTTCTGCCAAAAAAGTCATGTACATGGCTAACGTTACCGCAGAAGCAGGCAAAGCAATGTGTTCGTACTGAAGACACCATGTTTTAAATAACTTGATATCGCTTTGGTAAGCCCGCTGTGTATTGGCAGCCCCCTCTAAACCTTTTCTACCAAACGCCTGCGTTTTTTGGAACAAGGATTTCCCGAGTTGAGCGGTTGTGGAACTAATGTCAGTTAAATCTTCCATAATTTATTACTTCCGATAAGTAAATATTATCGAAAGTAAAGATAATAGGAGAGAGACTTAAAAAAAAGATAGTTAGTTCAAACTAAGTAGTATTTTTTGAGTTCAAATAGAAAAAATATTTACTTGAACAAGTAACTTAAGGATGAGGATAATAAAATATATTAACTCTATTATCTAAATATAGTGATAAACCTATATTTTTGTAGCAAACATTCAACAAACTAACAACAGTGAGATATATAAAACCCATCGAAACGCTCATCAAAGAATCTGAAGAATCTGGTGAGAAAACACTAAAACGCTCTCTAAGTGCTTTTCAACTAATTATGCTCGGTTTAGGGGTAATTATTGGGGCAGGTCTTTTTTCGTTAACAGGTCTTGCCGCTGCCAATAATGCAGGACCGGCTGTAACGATTTCTTTCATTGTTGCCGCTGTCGGCTGTGCCTTTGCAGGCTTATGTTATGCCGAATTTGCTGCGATGATACCCGTGGCGGGTAGTGCTTACACGTACTCTTATGCCACATTGGGTGAGTTAATAGCTTGGATTATTGGCTGGGATTTAGTCTTAGAATTCTCCGTTGGAGCTGCAACTGTGGCAATTAGTTGGTCAAACTACCTTATCAAGTTTTTGTCTTTCTATAACCTTCACATTCCACCGCAACTCGTTCATTCTCCTTTTGAAACCATTACGTTAGCCGATGGTCAAACCATTCATGGGATTGTCAACTTGCCTGCCGCTCTGGTCATTGTATTTATGTCCTACATTTTGATGCGTGGTACAAAAGGCTCTGCCATCTGGAATGCCATTGTTGTATCGCTGAAAGTCGCAGTCGTTTTGGTATTTATTGCATTAGGTTGGAATTATGTGCAACCTCAAAACTATCAACCCTATATTCCTGAAAATACAGGTGTTTTTGGTGAGTTTGGCTGGTCGGGTATTTTGAGAGGAGCAGGGGTTGTCTTTTTTGTCTTCTTAGGTTTTGACATTATTTCCACAGCCGCTCAAGAAACCAAAAATCCACAACGCAATATGCCTATCGGAATTATTGGTTCTTTGGTTGTTTGTACCATTTTATTTGTACTTTTTGCCCATGTCATGACAGGCTTATCGAACTACACGACGTTCAAAAATAATGCTGCTCCTGTAGCTATTGCTATTCAGCAAACGCCTTATGGGTGGTTGTCGCAGATGGTTATTTTGGCTATTTTGGTCGGCTATACTTCGGTAATTTTAGTGGATTTAATGGGACAGTCAAGGGTATTTTTCAGTATGTCGAAAGATGGATTGTTACCTAAAATCTTTTCTGAAGTACATCCTCGTTTCAGAACCCCTTGGAAATCGAATATGCTTTTTTGTGTATTTGTAAGTTTATTTGCCGCTTTTGTCCCGATTGACGTGGTAGGTGAAATGACTAGTATTGGTACGTTACTGGCTTTTGTGATGGTGTGTGCAGGCATCTTAGTCTTAAGGAAAGTTAACCCAGATGCTCCACGTCCTTTCAGAACTCCGTGGGTTCCTTTTGTTCCTATCAT
>JALRIJ010000440.1 GCA_023255485.1 Flectobacillus sp. | reverse complement strand
GGCGTATTCGGAAAAAAAGGAATTATTGATTCGCCCGAAGTGGTGGGCGGATGGGCTACCTACAACAGCATAACCCCTCCAACGGACTCCGACAAAGACGGAATGCCTGACGCTTGGGAACAAGCAAACGGACTCGACAGCCAAAATCCAGCAGATAGAAATACCCTATCAAAATCAGGTTATACGATGTTGGAGGTGTATTTGAATGGGGTGAAGTAATTTCATTTAGCCTTTGATTTTCTACCGAATCAAAGGCTAAAATCTTCTAAACAAACCTTTATTGCGGTAAAGTATCGGTCAATTTTATAAGGTTGCAGAAACGTCTTTTTCATTTTTATTTTCTCCACATACTCTTGTCTATCTATACGAATAACACCATGATTTAAGTAGAACACATGGTCAATCATGTATTGCACTTCTTTTGCCTTTTCCTCATCTAACTCTGTATTCGGGACAAAACGATGTGTTTGTTCATCGTAGTCAAGCCATTGCTCAGTCGTATAGTCAAGACTATCAGGTTTTAAATAGGCGACGACAGATTTATTTGACTTTAAGCTATTTACCCTAGCATCAATCATAAATAAATTATCCCAAAGCCAATATTGATTTTCTTTGAGTGTTGGGTCAAAATGCTCTAACTCCCCTGCATGGTCTGTTCTTGTAAATTCTTCGGGGTCTTCAATTTGATAAACGCCCTCATTAGTCCAATGACGTGCTTCGTACAAAGAAGGAGGACAGAGAAAACGCTCCGTATAGGCACAAACTCCTTTCTGACAACGATATAAATCCATGACAATTCCATCATAATAGGTTTTTGACAAAGGATGCTTTTTACCCGTTGCTTCCAACGCATCTACCCATTTTTTATAGTTGGTTGTCAAAATTTTGGTGTAGTCTTTATCAATTTTCTGCATGGTTTAATTCCACTTTGAGAGGTCTTTGGATAACTTTTGGATTTTTTGAATGATACTCAATGCGTCCTCTGACTGTTCTAAGCCTTGTTTAGTCATTTTCTTAAACTTCACGTTTAAGCTGGCTAGTTCATTCAATTTGGCTTTACGCTCAGGAGAACCATCGTCTTCTAAATCAAATACTCGTTGTAAAATATCATCCCAACGCATATATTTAGGATTCCACTGATAATTATCTACGTGATTTTCTCCTTCAAAATACTGTTCTCGATAGACTTTCCCTTCTTTATTAAACTTCAATTCTACGATTTCCCATGGGTCAAAATTAGACGCAATAATAGGCGAATGGGTAGAATAAAAGAACTGACACGTTTCGGCTAAAGAGGTATAATAATCGACTACACTTCTTTGTAAATCTGGATAAAGCGAACGTTCTGGTTCATCAAAGAGAACAATGGTATGTTGAGGTTTTAGTAAATAAAGGGGTAAAGCACTTAAAATCACCTGTTTTGTTCCCGTACTCCAAAGTCCATGAGGAATTTCATTCCCTTCAAAATCTTCAATCTTGATAAATCCAATATCGTCTTTTGTTTTAAAATCTAATTCCGTTTTAACACGCAATTTAAACTTTTCCAACAATGGATTTAAGCAATTATCCGCTACATCTTTTATCGGATTAAACTCCGTTTGTTTCCACGTTTCCAGTTCTTTAACAGCCTGCTGAATGGCATTAATATCACTAGATGACTTTTCTACAACTTTTGAAATATCTTGTCTAATCTTTAACTCCTGCTCTTGATAATGTTTGATTTTTTCTAAAATTAGACTCCAAACGGTTGCTACATTATCTTTACTAAAATCAACGATTACTCGGCTCTCTAATCTATTCTCAGTGCTTACATCAAGGTTGTAATTAAGATTGGCAGGAAAATAAATAAGTTTCGAAGCTTTTGTATTTATCCATTCTCTGTAATTTTCAGAAAATACCTCATCGGATCTTTTAACCTCATTTGAACTCCAAGCTCTCACTTCAAACGTTGGTTCATAGTAAGCAGTTTCAAAATATTCATTATCCATCCCAAAATGAATATCAAAAAACACATTTTCAACAAGTCTTGAATATCCAACTGCATTAATCAGATTAGACTCGTATTGGTATGCAAGACACGGAATCATCTCCAAC
>JALRIJ010000043.1:5404-16911 GCA_023255485.1 Flectobacillus sp. | reverse complement strand
ACTAAATTCTCTCTTCACAAAATCACCACCACGTTCACCTCTTGGTTTGAAATCTTTTTTCTCACCGTCGTTAAACTCTCTTCTTGGAGCAAATTCTCTTTCACTTGCAGGTTTAGGACTTTCACCTCTTAATTCACGTTGTAAATCTTCTCTGCGTTCACGTGTTTGTTGTCTGCGTTCTGGACTGAATTGCTCTTTTGAAATTCTCTTTCTCATTGTTTGTTTGTTAAAAAATTGCAACATCACTGCTGTAATAAAATTGAAAACCATCCTTGACATTTGCCTAAACCCAAAAAGTTAAGTAACTCTTTATCAGTTTATTGCAAATCATCCTTGTAAAATGGCTTGCAAAGGTACAACTATTTTTGTGAATACAAGATAATTTTCAAAATACTATTTTTATCTTCTTGTTTTTAGTCAATTTCTGTCTTCAAAATAACATAAAGCCCTTCTTCTACATACCATTATGCCTAACAATTCGTTTATTATAAGGTGAAAACCATCCTTCTTCAAGCGTACTGATATAATAAAAAAATAAAACAGTACATTTCATTGACATTAAAAAAACCTAACTTGTAGAAAAATTTCGACAATATATCATGCAACAACTGCGTACTTCTATCTTCTTACTTTCTATTGTTCTTCTTTTAGGAAGTTGTAATAGTGCCTTGCAATCGTTCAAAAAGGGGCAGAAACGCTTCGATAATGGAGAATATGAACTAGCTATTAAAGACCTTACCAAGTCTCTTAACGGCAACTATAAGCCAGAGGAAACCAACTACCTCCTTGGCGAGTCCTACCGTTTATCGAATCGAATTGTACAAGCCAGTGCTTATTATGAAAAAGCCCTAGAAGCAGGTAGTAAGGAAAATGACATTCGCTATTACTTAGCCTATATCCAAAAAATACAAGGAGACTATAAAGGAGCTGCTCAAAACTTAGAGAAGTACCTCTCAGGTGTGCCTAGTAGAGAATTGAAAAACAAGGCTCAGGACGAACTAGACCGTCTGCCTGAAATTGAAGCATTGGCCAAAAAGAAGACCTTTATCGAACTGAAATCGCTGAGCATCAACTCCGCAGGAAGTGAACTAGCCCCCGTGATTCTTGGAAATGAATTGGTGTTTACGGCTTCTAAAAAAGAGTTGACTTATAAAAGTAATGGTCTTCCCTTTTTAGGACTATACAAAGCTCCTTTGACGAATTCATTAGAGGTAGGTACACCTAGCCTTTTTAGCGAATCAATCTTCAAGGCAAATGCCAATGAAGGAACTCCTACGTTTTCTAAAGATGGCAAAACAATGATTTTTGCCCGAGGCAATACAGGAAAAAGAAGCGATCAATCACCCGATGTTGATTTATATATTAGTAAAAACGTAGATGGCGTTTGGACTACCCCAGAAGTAATTTCAGTATCTGACTCGGCCGCTTGGGATGGATGTCCCGCTTTTTCAGCAGACAACAGAACACTTTATTTTGCGTCTAACCGAGCGGGAGGAAAGGGCGGTATCGACCTTTATCGCTCTAATATTGACAATGCTGGACGCTTTGGGAGAGCAATCAACATGGGCTCTAGTATCAATACCGCTGGAGATGAAATGTTTCCCTATGTTTCTAAAGATAGAAAATTATACTTCGCTTCAGACGGACACGCAGGTTTGGGCGGCCTTGATTTGTTTCAAGCAACCAATAAAAATGGCGAAATTACGGTTGAACATTTAGGTGTGCCTATCAATTCAAGCTACGACGATTTTGCGTTGGTGGTCATTGACAGTACAAAAGGATATTTGACATCCAACCGTTCGGGAGGAAAAGGAGATGACGATATTTATTTCTACGAAAATACACAGCCTGATAAGAAAGTACAGGAAGAACCTCCTGTGGTAACGAAAAAAGATACCAACAAGAAAGTGATTCGTTATTACTTAACTGGACATATCAGTGATCTTCAAGATATTCCATTAGAGGATGTGAAAGTAGCTATCTTAGACGAAGCGGGTAATGCCCTTGAAGAAGGACTCACGAAAGCCGATGGTCGCTATTCAAAAATACGAGTGGAAGTAGGAAAATCATACACGGTTATTTCGGAGAAAGCGGGTTATTTTACCAAACGTGTTACCTTCAACATGACTGGTAAAGAAATACCAGAAGCACAACTTACTAAAGCTGAAACAGATACCGTTTTTGTAGTCAATGTCCAATTAGATAAACCAGAGGTAGGAAAAGAAATCACCAAGATTTTCAACATTGCCCCTATCTATTATGATTTAGACAAAGCCAATATCCGTACAGATGCCTCGGTAGAGTTGGACAAAATTGTACAAATCTTGAAAGACAATCCTGCTATTAAGTTAGAACTTGGTTCGCATACGGATTCTCGTGCTACGGCAGAATATAACCAGAAATTATCTCAACGTCGTGCAGACTCCGCCGTTGCTTATATTATTTCAAAAGGAATTAGTGCGACCCGTATTGTTGCCAAAGGGTATGGCGAATCGAAATTGGTTAATCAATGCGTCGATGGTGTCACTTGTACCGAAGAAGAACACCAGATGAACCGTCGTACAGAATTTAAGGTTTTAGAAGTAAAATAAGCATCTCAATAAGTAACAAGATAAAATTTTGGATGTTGAATGTTGGATTTAACTCACTAATTATGAACTACTCGTGCAAAATTAGTCACTATTCATTTTTCATTGTAAAAGACTAATAGCTAGTCCATTAAATTTAACATTTTGCATTCTTAGTAAATGGTACTATCTGAGTCCGCTTAGTTTTCTAGGTGGACTCTTCTTTTGTACTAAAAGGTATCAAGTTGGCAAAGAGACGTAGGTACAACGTTCTGGCGATACGAAACGTATTTTTGTAAATCCCAATCAGTTCAGTACATACTGGACAAATACATTACTGTAGCAATTATGAATTTATCAGAAATATTACAACAAGATTTTTCACCCGAGTGGCAATTTCAGGCTTCTCGCAGTGGTGGAGCGGGTGGGCAAAATGTCAATAAGGTTTCTACCAAGGTAGAATTACGTTTCAATGTAGTTAATTCAGCTTTATTAGACGAAACTCAAAAAGGTTTGATTCAAAGCAAATTAAAGAATCAAATCAATAATGAAGGCGAACTCATCATTGTTTCACAGGAAGAGCGTACCCAATTACGGAACAAGCAAGTGGTCATTCGGAAGTTTGGAGAATTACTTAAAAAAGCCCTTTTTGTTCCTAAAAAGAGGCTTAAAGTAAAACCCACAGCCTCCATGATTGCCAAACGCTTGGATAACAAAAAGAAGCATTCTGAGAAAAAAAGTAATCGAGGGAAAGTTTCCTTCTAAAATAATTCGCTACTACACATCTAGCAAAGCACTTTAGAAGTAATTTTGTAGCCATTCTCATCATGTTTTTAATTTTCCTCCCATGAGCTCAATCTTAATCTTGAATGCCCAAGTTGTTAATGAAGGCAAAATTCAAACGAGTGATATTTTCGTAAAAGACGGTTTCATCGACCAAATCGGCACTAATTTATCCGGTCTTGCTGCCGATAAAACCATTGATGCCAAAGGACAATACTTACTTCCAGGCGTAATAGACGACCAAGTACACTTCCGTGAACCGGGTCTTTTACATAAAGCATGTATCCATTCAGAAGCTCGTGCGGCTGTAGCAGGCGGGGTTACTTCTTTTATGGAAATGCCCAATACAACGCCCAATGCACTCAATCAGGAGTTGTTGCAAGATAAATACGACATTGCCGCTCGTACTTCCTTAGCCAACTATTCGTTCTACATGGGAGCGTCTAACGACAACATTGAAGAAGTCCTAAAAACCAATATTCAAAACGTTTGTGGGGTGAAAGTATTCATGGGTTCATCGACTGGAAATATGTTGGTGGACAACGAGAAGACCTTAGAGAACATTTTCTCTAATAGTCCCATGCTAATTGCCACACACTGCGAAGATGAAGCAACCGTAAAAGCTAATTCTGCTATTTACAAAGAACGTTTCGGAGAAAATCCACACCCAAGAGTACACCCAGAAATCCGTAACATAGAAGCTTGTTACAAATCGTCTTCGATGGCGGTAGAATTGGCAAAACGTCATAATGCTCGTTTACACATTCTTCATATTACCACAGGAGAAGAAACCGAATTGTTTGATAATACGCTTCCTTTAAAAGAGAAAAAAATCACAGCAGAAGTATGTGTACACCACCTTTGGTTTGATGCCAGTTCATACGAAACACTTGGTAATCAGATTAAATGTAACCCTGCTATCAAAGCCGATGGGCATAAGCAACGCTTATTAGAGGCGTTATTGAACGACCGCATTGATGTCATTGCAACAGACCATGCTCCACATACATGGGCAGAAAAGCAAAATCCTTATTGGTCGTCTCCATCGGGCTTACCTTTGGTACAACATCCTTTACAATTGATGTTGGAGTTTTATAAAGATGGAAAGATCTCGTTAGAAAAAATTGCGGAGAAAATGGCTCATGCCGTAGCTGATTGTTTCCAAATTGCCAACCGTGGCTATATCCGTGAAGGCTATTGGGCAGATTTGGTATTGGTGGACTTAAATGAAAGTACGACCGTTAGCAAAGACAACATTCATTATCAATGTGGATGGTCTCCTTTAGAAGGCCAAACACTACGTTCTCAAATTACCCATACGATTGTGTCGGGTCATTTGGCTTATCAAAATGGTACCTTCGACGAATCCGTTCAGGGAAAAAGAATGCTATTTGAGCGTTAATCGAGGACAGTACTCATAAACGAAAAAGCGTTTTAGGAAGTCATTAAGCTTTCCCAAAACGCTTTTTTTATGATGTAGTGTTTGTTTACCGAACAATAACTTTTCCTTTTACCGTATCTACACGTAAAGGTTCATGTTGTGGAAAATCCATCGGAAATTCGTAAGTTTTCTTTTTTTCTGTTGTAGCTGGAGCTGGAGCAGAAGCAGGAGGAACGGAAGCAGGAGGAACAGCTTTTACGACTACTCGTTTCGTCGTTGTCGTGCGATTTTCAGGAATCAAGGCTCTTTGTTGTGGAGCTCTTCCCTCCATAATTTGATTACGACGAGCCAATCTTTTTTCTTCTTCGGGGGATAAAACAACGGGAACTTCTTCTACTTTATATTCAGTTTGTACTTTTCCAACTTCACCTTCTGCTTTTTTTAGTACTACGACCTTTACCATTGTCTTTTGAGAAGCTCTAATCCCTAACTCTTGAGCAGCACTGTGGGTAATTTCTACGGGAGCAGTAACACTTACTCCATTTACTTCTAAGACAACAGACTTGTTATTACTTAAATTTGTGACTTGAACTTGAGAACCAATAGGAAGATATTCATGCGAGCAAGTACGATGACGACTACTTAGGTAAGTCCCATCTGCCATTTTTTTACCATATCGTCCATACGTATAGACAGTAGCTTCTGTTGTGTACTCTTCTGGGGTTTGAGCTAAGACACTAATACATTGGCAAAAAAGACATATTATTCCAGTGAGTAAGAATTTGTTAGTTAGTTTCATATATTTAAGCGTTGTGTTATGGGTAACTACTTTATTTTTAGTTGTTTAATTTACAGGATATTTTATTAAATTACAAAAAAATGAAATTATGAAAACGAAAACAATCACGAACCTAGCTGCCTTTGGGCTCTTTACGTGCCTTCTTTATAATTGCAGTAAACAAAGCGTAGATACTACACAACCAACCGAAGTCTCTAGCTTTTCCTTAATTCAGGATCGTATCCTTACGCCTTCTTGTGCTACATCGGGGTGTCATGCAGCGAGTAGCGACGCTAGTTTCCCACAGCATGGACTGATTTTGGCAAAAGGACTTGCTTACCAAAACCTAGTAGGGATTGCTCCCAAAAATACAAATGCTATTGCTGACAATTTGCTACGGGTTAAAGCCTATAAATCACTCGAAAGTCTCCTCTATCATAAGCTTAACTGGAATGCTGCCCATCATAGCGGAAAAAACTATGGCTCTCCCATGCCTTTAGGCGGAAATGCTTTATCGGTTGGACAGCTAGAATTTATTCGTCGTTGGATTGAAGCAGGAGCTCCATCAGCAGGGCGAATTGTGGACGAAACACTTTTGGATGATAAAACGCCAAGCTATGTAAGTGATAATGCTAATTTCACACCTCTTAGTACGCCTAGTGAAGAAGGCCTAACAGGATACCAACTAAAACTAGATCAATTTACGATTCAACCCAATTTTGAACGAGAGATTTTTGTTCGAAAAAACATAGGTAATAACGAAGAGATTTATGTAAATCGTATAAAACTCAAAAGCCGAAGCAATAGTCACCATCTTGTTCTATACGATTTTCGAGATAGAACCTCACAATTTATGCCAACTCTTGATGCGATTCGAGATTTACGGAATTCGGACAATACCTTAAACTTATTGACCTTTGCCCAAATGTCCAATCATATATTCTTAGGAGGTGGTACGGATGCTAATCAAGATTATACATTCCCAACAGGAATGGCTCTGCAACTTCCTGCTAATTATTCGATTGACATCAATCCGCACTATTTTAACAAAACAACAGGATATTTGTTAGGGGAAAATTATGTAAATCTTTATACAACTCCTAAAGCCAATGTTACACAAGTGGTTAAGATGATTGACTTCAATAATACAAACTTTAGCCTACCCGCAGGAAAAGAAACCACGATTACAACGAATTTCACCTTTAGTAAAAATATATCGCTCATCATGCTGACCTCTCACTTTCATAAGTATGGGACAAAGTACGTCATTAAAATCAATGGTGGAGCACGAAATGGCGAAGTAGTTTATGAAAGTACCGATTGGGAACACCCTCTCATTTTAAACTTAAAGACACCAATTGCGTTAAAGAAGGGAGAAGGGCTTACTTCGGTAGCTACTTATAACAATACGAGCAACAAGACAATTAACTTCGGATTAACCTCAGAAGATGAAATGAATATTATTTTCGGCTATTACTATGAAAATTAACGGCATTAGTCAGAAAAAAAGATAATTGATAAATAATTCAGAAGAGATATTATATTTGCTTCGTTTATTTTAAAGATAACCAGTTTTTTCTATATTTATCACAAAACCCCTAAAACATTGTAATTTTCACAGTTGATAGTGCATAGTAGATAGTTTAGTCATATTTCAAACGTCGAAATATTAAAAAACTTATACTAAGCCTGTTAAAAAGATTACAATCGGA
Source organism: Flectobacillus sp. (assembly GCA_023255485.1). Taxonomy (GTDB): domain Bacteria; phylum Bacteroidota; class Bacteroidia; order Cytophagales; family Spirosomataceae; genus JALRIJ01. The sequence continues at coordinate 9,690 of JALRIJ010000043.1, read as the reverse complement.
TTCCAATTATGGAACATAAGAATATGGACAAAGCTACAGCAGCGGGTCTGCTCGTAGCGATGGGTATTATCTATGGAGACATCGGTACGTCTCCGCTCTACGTTATGCAATCAATCATTGGCGAAACCGCTATTGATGAACGCACCGTACTAGGAGGTCTTTCTTGTATCTTCTGGACACTCACCCTACAAACCACGCTCAAGTATGTCATCTTGATACTTCGAGCGGATAACCGAGGCGAAGGTGGTATTTTGGCATTATTTGCTCTCGTTCGCCGTCATGCCAAATGGCTCACCGTTCCTGCCATCATTGGGGCATCCACACTCTTAGCCGATGGTGTTATTACCCCTCCTATTTCGGTCGCCTCTGCGGTAGAAGGACTGTTGAAAATTTATCCAGATCTACAAACTGTACCCATCGTTATTGCCATCATTACGGCTTTATTCATGCTACAAATTTTTGGAACGAAGGTCGTCGGAAGAGCCTTTGGTCCAATCATGTTGATTTGGTTCTCCATGCTAGGTATTTTTGGTGTCATCTGGATTCTTCAAGATCTAAGCGTTATCAGAGCATTAAACCCTTATTACGCTTATGAACTCCTAACCAATCCTCATGGTGGCGAAAGTGGGTTCTGGATTTTAGGAGCTGTTTTCTTATGTACAACAGGAGCTGAAGCTCTTTATTCAGATTTAGGACACTGTGGTAGAGGAAATATTCGTATCAGTTGGATTTTCGTAAAAATCACCCTTATTCTACAATATTTTGGACAAGGTGCTTGGTTAATTGCTCATAGCAATCAACTACTTGAAGGCCGTAAACCGATCTTCGAATTAATGCCAGGCTGGTTCTTAATTTGGGGTATTGTTATCGCTACAGCGGCCGCTGTTATTGCAAGTCAAGCTTTAATTTCGGGTTCGTTTACCTTAGTTTCAGAAGCCATTCGTTTGAACTTCTGGCCTAAAGTTCGTTTACATTATCCGTCAGATCAAAAAGGACAACTATATGTACCAAGTGTAAATATCTTACTATGGTTAGGATGTGTTGCCGTTGTTTTATGGTTTAAAGAATCAGGAAAAATGGAAGCCGCCTATGGGCTTGCCATTACCCTAACCATGTTAATGACTACGGCATTAATGGCTTATTACCTGTATATCAAGAAATTTGATATGTGGTGGATTGTGGCATTCTTGGTAGTTTATGTAGCGATTGAGGGTTCTTTTCTAATCGCAAACTTACGTAAATTCGTTCATGGTGGTTATGTATCTCTCTTCATCGCTTCTGTTATCATTGTTTTAATGGTTATTTGGTATAGAGCCAATATTATTAAAATGCGTTTGACAGAATATGTGAAAATGGCAGACTACATTGAGCCTTTGAAGGAGCTAAGCGAAGATATGACTGTACCTAAATATGCTACGCACTTGGTATTTATGTCGAATGCTGCTAGAAGTAGTGAAATTGAATCAAAAATCATTTATTCAATTTTCCAGAAAAGACCCAAACGAGCAGATATCTTCTGGTTTGTTCATGTGGATACCCTCGATGACCCTTATACCATGGAATATAAAGTGAACGTCATCGAACCAGATGATGTCATCAAAATTACGTTCCGTCTCGGGTTTAGAGTCGAGCAAAAAATTAATTTATACTTCCGAAGAGTAGTAGAAGAGATGGTGAAAAATGGTGAAGTAGATATTACCTCTCGTTATGAATCATTGAACAGACAAAATGTAATTGGAGACTTTAGATTTGTTGTACTCGAAAAGTTCCTTTCGTATGATAACCAATTATCTCTTTTTGAAGGTCTAATTATGAAAGCATACTTCTTCATTAAAGATTTCACTCCTTCTGAAGATAAGTGGTTCGGACTAGATACAAGTGCTGTAAAAGTTGAAAAAGTACCTTTAGTCATTCGTCCAGCCGAAAATGTTCATCTAAAACGTGTCGATTAATACGCTTTCATGGAGTCATGGCAATCGTCCATGACTCCATTTGATTTCCCACCATCATATTTCAAATTAATAATGAAAATACTTATTACTGGCGGTGCAGGATTTGTTGGTTCTGCCCTTGCGATTCAAATCAAAACGAACTACCCTAGCTATGAGGTTATTTGCCTAGACAATCTAAAACGTAAAGGCTCTGAACTAAACTTACCAAGACTTGCGAAAGCGGGAGCAGTCTTTGTTCATGGTGACATTCGTAATAAAGAAGATTTTGATGCTCTTCCTGTTGTTGACTTCGTCATTGAAGCTTCTGCTGAACCTTCGGTATTAGCAGGCTTAAATGGAACTCCTGATTACCTAATCAATACTAATTTAGTAGGAACAATCAATTGTTTGAACTATACTAAAAAGTGTGGTGCTAGTTTTATTTTCCTTTCGACAAGCCGTATCTATCCGATTAAGGCAATCGAGAAATTAAACTTTGTAGAGCAAGATACCCGTTTTGGCTTATCAGACGATCAAGCAATCCCTGGCGTATCATCTAAAGGAATTGCAGAAAACTTTCCATTAGATGGAGCTAGATCGTTATATGGAGCTACAAAATTAGCTTCTGAGTTAATGATTCACGAGTATAATGAGTTCTACGGCATGAAAACCGTTATCAACCGTTGTGGTGTCTTAACAGGTCCTTGGCAAATGGGAAAAGTTGACCAAGGCGTAATGGTGCTTTGGGTAGCAAAACACTACTGGCAACAACAATTGGCTTACATTGGTTACGGTGGTACAGGAAAACAAACTCGTGATATGCTTCACGTAAATGATTTATATCGTCTAATTGACTTCCAACTACATAATTTTGATACGGTAAATGGTGAAATCTTAAACGTGGGTGGCGGTGTAGAAGTAAGTGCATCTTTACAAGAACTAACACAGATTTGCCAAGAAGTAACAGGCAAAACGATTCCAATTACCCCTGTTGCCGAAAACAGAGCAGCCGATATTCGTCTTTATGTTACGGACAATACCAAAGTAACCGCCTTAACAGGATGGAAACCAAGTATTTCGATGAAACAAATCGTAAGCGAAATCACTGAATGGATTAGCGAAAACGAAGAACAATTAGCGTATGTCTTAAAATAAGCTAGTTCAAAAACATATAAAAAAGCCTTCTTGTTGAATTACAGGAAGGCTTTTTTACACTTTTAGATTTCCAAAACAGTACAAGAAAAAGGGCTATCTACTTTCGCAGACAGCCCTTTTTTATGGCTATAAGAATTAACTCTTATTATAAACCTTTTGCTTTTTTCACTACTTCGTCAGCAATGTTTTGCGGAACGAATTCGTAGTGAGAGAACGTTAAGTTTGCAGTAGCACGACCAGAAGACATAGTACGTAAGTCAGTTACATAACCGAACAATTCAGATAAAGGAATATCTGCTTTCAAGATTACTGCACCTTGCTTAGAATCCATACCTTTCATCATACCACGACGACGGTTCATGTCACCTGTGATAGGACCAGTGTATTCATCTGGAGTAACAACTTCTACAGACATGATAGGTTCCATTAATTTAGCACCTGCTGCTTTTGCTGCTTCTTTGTAACCCATACGAGCTGCTAATTCAAATGATAACGCATCTGAATCGACATCGTGGAATGAACCGTGGAATAAACGCACTCTCATTGAATCCATTGGGTATCCAGCTAAAGCACCATTTTTCATAGCACCTTCGAATCCTTTTTGGATAGCAGGAATAAATTCTTTTGGAATTACACCACCCACAATACCATTAACAAATTCTAAGCCTTCTTTACCATCTTCTCTAGGTCCCATTTCGAATACGATATCGGCAAACTTACCTTTACCACCCGACTGTTTCTTGTAAACTTCACGGTGTTCAGTAGTTTTCGTTAACGATTCTTTGTATGCTACTTGTGGAGCACCTTGGTTAACTTCTACTTTGAATTCACGACGCATACGGTCGATGATGATTTCAAGGTGAAGCTCACCCATCCCTTTGATGATTGTCTGTCCAGTTTCCTCGTTAGATTCAACTTGTAACGTTGGATCTTCTTCGATTAACTTTCCGATAGCTTTAGAGAAGTTATCTTGGTCAGCCGATTTCTTAGGTTCAATTGCATATCCGATAACTGGATCAGGGAATACCATTGACTCAAGAACGATTGGTGATTTCTCAGCAGACAAAGTATCACCCGTTTTAATATCTTTGAAACCAACAACCGCAGCAATATCACCAGCCTCTAAACGCTCGATAGAGTTTTGCTTATTAGCGTGCATTTGGAAGATACGAGAGATACGCTCTTTGTTACCAGAACGGT
>JALRIJ010000043.1:280-5394 GCA_023255485.1 Flectobacillus sp. | reverse complement strand
ACCTACATAAGGGTCAGTTGCGATTTTAAATGCTAAAGCAGCAAATGGCTCGTCAACACTTGGTTTACGCTCGATTTCTTCGTCTGTTCTAGGATCTGTACCTTTGATAGATTCTTTATCTAATGGCGAAGGTAAAATTGCCATTACATAATCTAACATTGTTTGAACACCTTTATTTTTGAAAGATGAACCACACAACATCGGTACAATTTTCATTGAAATAGTTGCAGCACGAAGAGCAGCTAAAATTTCATCCTCAGAAATTGACTCTGGATCTTCGAAGTATTTTTCCATCAAAGATTCATCAAATTCAGCTACTGCTTCTAATAATTTCTCACGGTATTCAGTAGCTTCGTCAATCATATCCTCAGGAATAGGCACAACTTCAAAAGTCATTCCTTTATCATGCTCATTCCATTTAATACCACGGAAGTTAACTAAGTCAACCACACCTTCAAATGTATCTTCAGCACCGATTGGTAATTGAAGTGGCACAGCATAGCTACCCAACATTTCTTTTACCTGAGTACAAACTCTTAGGAAGTCAGCACCTGAACGGTCCATTTTATTAACGAAACCAATACGAGCTACGTTATAGTTGTTAGCTAAACGCCAGTTTGTTTCTGACTGAGGTTCAACACCATCAACCGCACTAAATAAGAATACCAAACCATCTAATACACGTAATGAACGGTTTACCTCTACCGTAAAGTCAACGTGACCTGGGGTATCAATAATGTTGATATGGTATTTCTCGTTTCTATAAGTCCAGTCCACAGTAGTAGCTGCTGAAGTAATTGTGATACCACGCTCCTGCTCTTGTTCCATCCAGTCCATAGTAGCAGCACCGTCGTGTACCTCACCAATTTTGTGGCTCACACCAGCGTAGTAAAGAATACGTTCTGTCGTAGTTGTTTTACCGGCATCAATGTGGGCAGCGATACCAATGTTTCTTGTGAATTTTAAATCCCTTGCCATTGTAAATGTTAATTAATTTAGTTTATTCGTTAGTCTGTTAAATGTCCGTTTGTTCTTACCGAAGCTAAACCACTCATTATCAAAACCTCAATAGTTCGACAAGATATGCTGAACACCTATTTTTAGGACACTCCATTAAGGGTGCAAAATTACTCAATCTTACTTAAATACAAAAATTTAATATTAATTATAAAACAAAAAACGTCCGACGCAATCGCTACGGACGTTTTAATATCACCTAACCACTAAATATATTCTTGAAAATCGCTGTTTTTTTGACTCGAAACGATTTTTTAAAGTCTTGCTCTAAACTTGGCAGATTCAATTCTTGCTTTCTTTCCTTCTGAATTATTTCCAAAAAGAACCAATTCTCCTTCTATTTCTTTAGAAGTAAGCTTTGTAATATTTACTCTACCGACCCCATCTTGTAACCCGTTGGTACTTGGAAGCGTAGCTTGATAAAAATTACGAATATCTCTGTATTGATTGATGTCTCTAATTAAGTTACCTACATTCTTTAATTCTCTATCTCCAGGGATAAAAAAGGTTCCTTTGTGTAGCACATCATACAACTTTACATAAACTGACTCATGTGTTTTGTCGTCCACAACCGAAAGACTTAAGGTTGATTGTCCTTTTTCTTGCATTAGGTGGGCTTCAACTGTGTAAGCAGTCAACTTATGAGCTGTTGAGTCATTGAAACGAATATCTCCTGTAAAGTATGCCTTCTGCAAATTCTCTTTATCTTTTAGGTGATTACTAAAAGACAACACACTAATTATACAAAAAATAATGGCTGTTATATAAGCTAATGGATTTTTGAAGCGTTTCATAATTTAATTTTGATTTTGCAAACCAATACATTTGAACCTTTTGACTTACAGTATGACTATAAAGTAACCAAAGATTTCTTTTTTTTGGCTTTTTGTGGCTAAATAACTACATTAGGGTTATACGCATTTCTATACTAAGTACAAAGCTATCACTGATTGATGAGCAATTCAAAATAGCGAGCATGTTTTTTCTGCTATACTTATCGAACGGTTACCTGTTGAAGTCATTTTAAGTTTTTGTAGCATAAGCTAAGTGTAGGTTGCTTGTTTTTAGGTTTATATCGAGAAAAGTACTTTGACTAATCAACAGACTGTACTGTACTTTGAACACTGCAAATATACAAGCAAACTTAGGATTTGCCAAGAGAAGAGCGACTTTTCTTCACTGCTAACTAGTTTTTTTTCAAACATTTATCATCTCTAAAACGCTGAATCAATTATGCTCAGAAATAACTGATTATCACAACATTTAAGAATCTACTAGCTTTTTTATCATGGTCAGCTAAAATTTCATGTATATTTGAAAACTGTTAAGCAAAAAACGTGTTTTAAGAAATGGAGGTAATCATGAATACTCCCGCTAAGTCAACTCAGATGAGAAATGTATCTGAAGGAGAATTGACAGAGGTAGATACGCAATCAAAAAGGGGCCATGCCCGTATGAAAAAAATGAAATCTTTTCAAATTCCAGACTTATACAAAAGCAGTATTATCGGAGGCATCAAAGAAGCTCGAAGGCTAAAGGATAAGCTAAAGAAAGATTTCTCCCCTACTTTATTGGATTTAGGAAGTGTTCGGTTCCTAATTTCTCGCCATTTTGGATTCTGCTATGGAGTTGAAAATGCCGTAGAAATTGCCTACCGAACCATCGAAGAAAATAGAGACAAACGCATTTTTCTTTTATCTGAGATGATTCACAATCCAGATGTAAACGCTGATTTACAAAGTCGAGGGGTAAAATTTATCATGGATACGCATGGCGGACAACTCATTGACTGGTCTGAACTTACCTCAGACGATGTAGTAATTGTTCCTGCTTTTGGTACTACGGTTGAGATACAACAGCGACTTCTGGCTATTGGTATTAATGTATATCAATACGATACGACTTGCCCTTTTGTAGAGAAAGTATGGAACCGAGCTACTGCTATTGGACAAAAAGATTATACCATTGTCGTACATGGTAAACCTTCGCACGAAGAAACCAGAGCAACGTTTTCTCATGCGAAAGAAAATGCTCCGACGATTGTGGTGAAAGATATGAAGCAAACCATTGAGTTGGCCAAATATATCACTGGTGAAAAAGAAGCGGAAACCTTTTATCAAGAATTTACAGGACAATACAGCGAAAATTTTGATGTAACGAAAGATTTAAAGCGTATTGGGGTAGTGAATCAAACTACGATGTTGGCTTCGGATACACAAGCAATTGCCGATTACCTAAAGCAGGTAATGATACAACACTTCGACGTTAATGGTACTGATATTTCTGCCCATTTTGCTGATACGAGAGATACGCTTTGTTATGCCACCAATGACAACCAGAGTGCTACTTATGGTTTATTGAAAGAAGAGGCTGATTTAGCGATTGTTGCAGGTGGATATAATTCGTCGAATACCTCGCACTTGGTGGAACTTTGCGAGCAAAAATTGCCAACGTACTTTATTTCTTCCGCCGAAAAATTATTGACATCTGATTTAATCAGTCATTTTGACTTACATAGCAAAGAGGAAAAAATAACGCAGAATTTTATCCCTGATAAAGAAGTGGTGACGATTATGCTTACTTGTGGAGCCTCTTGTCCTGATGCAGTGGTAGAATCCATTTTACTAAAACTGGTTTCTTTCTTCCCTGAAAGTAAGTCAGTGGAAAGTGTATTGAGTTATTAGGGAATTTGAGTAAAAAATAAAAAATCCCAGCAGGTATAATATCTGTTGGGACTTTTTATTTTTACTGTATCGCCATCTTTACTAAATCGGCGGTATTTTTTGCTTTTGTTTTCTTCATCATGTTGGCACGGTGGTTATCGACTGTGCGGATGCTGAGGAATAACTTATCGGCAATTTCTCTGGAGTTATAGCCTTGAACGATAAGTTCTAGTATTTGACGTTCTTTTGGCGTGATTTTTTGGAAGAATGCTTTGCTCTCTTCGCTGACACCCGTCGCATTTGTAGTATTTTTAGCCAATAATTCGTCGATGATTACTTCTGAGATTTCAGGTGGGAAGTACTTTCTTCCTTCTGATACTACTCGTAAAGCACGCATCAATTCTTCTTTTCCTGTATCTTTCAATAAATATCCACTCGCTCCATTTTCTACAGAGTTGATGATATATTCACGGTTGTTGTGCATCGAAAAGATAAGTATTTTCACGGAAGGATATTCTTCTGAGATAATTTTAGCCGCTTCAATACCTGTCATTCTAGGCATAGTTAAGTCTAAAATAACAACATCGGGCAAAAGTATTTTCACTTTTTCTACCGCTTCCTGACCGTCGGCAGCTTCTCCGATTACTGCTACTCCTTCTTCATCTTCAAGGAGCATTTTCATCCCTTTTCTAACGACATCATGATCGTCTGCCAGTAGTACACGTATAGGAGTCATATTTCTTATAGTTGGTTAATGCATCGATAATATTTGGAATTCACTGGCGAGGTTATGCTCTTACTGAGCGGTATTATGCAACCTCTCTTTTTCGTTTACTCTTATTTATTTTTGGTTCAGGCGACAAAGGTATCTTAACCGTAATTTTTGTTCCTTGCTCCTGTTTTGTTTGTAATTTCCACTGCCCATTAAGTAATTCCGCTCTGGTTTGCATGTTTTTCAAACCACTTCCCGTCAATCCTTTCTTAAGATTACTTAGGTCAAAACCTTTTCCGTTGTCGTCTATAAGTAAATTTACATAATTTTCGGATATAGATAGCTGTATTTTGATATTTGTTGCCTCCGAATATTTCACAGCATTATGCAAAGCTTCCTGACAAATGCGATATAAACACGTTTCAATGCCTTCTGGCAAACGTTTTATTTTAATTTCTACAAAATCTATCTCAATATTTGCAGCTTTTGAAACCTGTTCTGTAAGAATCCGAATAGCAGGACTAACACCGTAATCGCTCAATACAGAAGGAGCTAAATTAAACGAGACTGTTCGGGTTGCCTCTATCGTTTCGATAATGAGTTTCTGGAGTTCGTTAAATGATTTTTCTTGTTTTTCATTCGCAAACATGAAGCTTTTTACCTTTTCTCCATGTAAACGAAGTCCTGTTAGCATTTGTCCAATACCATCGTGCAATTCACGG
>JALRIJ010000043.1:0-270 GCA_023255485.1 Flectobacillus sp. | reverse complement strand
AGACGTTTCCGTTCTACTTCCTGTCCTTCCATTAACGAGGCAGAACGCACTTTTTCTTCTGCTAATTGAAGTTTATATTTTTCTGCGGTAGCCTGTACTAAGGCTTCTTGCGTTTTTACGAGTGTCTCGTTTGTTTGACGAAGTTGTTGTTCTGAATCGGTAATTTTTTTGATTACTTCTCTGATGTAATGAGCAATAGGCTTAAAAATCACTAAGCCTTCTAATACCAACACAAGAAATAATAGGACGAACAACACCAATTCGGTTCTT
>JALRIJ010000439.1 GCA_023255485.1 Flectobacillus sp. | reverse complement strand
ATAAGTAAAACAAGCGACTATTAACTAGCAGTTAGCTTGGACAACTTTGAGAAATTAAACAAAACTTAATGTCACAGATATGTACTCAAATTTATGTCGTACAACAAATTTGTCCAAGCTAATTTAAACTGGCTCCTGATTTTATTTTTGAAAAATAGCAGGGTATTTACGGATAAAATAGACAGGCGTACAACTCCACGCATGGCAATAGCTGTTCACCAGATAAGCATTATAGGGTGACAAGAAATCGTCTTTAGGATCATATACTTCCCAAAAAGTATCCGCCCCTTTATTGACCATATCACCCCAATAATTTGTAATCAAGTCTTTTGCTTCTTGCTCCATTCCTACTCTAATCATGGCTTCAATTACGTAGTGATACAAATACGGAGCACCAGGACGCACAACCTCAGGCGTTGTCGCTAAGGCTTTCAACGCTTTTGCCCCTTCTTGTTTGGTAGCCACTCCACTCAATACCATCCATGCTTGCGAACAATACGAAATCTGTTTGGCTTCGCCACTTACAAAAACGCCCGCTTTAGTATCGTATAAATTCTTGTGGGTTGCCTGTGTCATTTTCTCAATCAAAGCAGGTAACTCCTTTACTTCAGCTTCTTTACCCAACATTTTAGCCAATTCGTAGGTATTCTTATACGCCCAAATCACGACTCCTTGCAAGGCAGCTTGCTTGTCTAAACCATCACGCCAATCAAAAAATACCCACCATTCCTTCTCAGCCTTTTTATAGTCCATCATACCGTCCGCACCAATATACTTTTTCGGAATTTCGATTTGCTGTTTTACCGTCTTCCACAGGTCATTTGCCGTTTCTTTGTCCCCTGTCGCTTCTAGGTATTCTTTTAAGGCAACCGTATAAATCAAGGCATAATCAAACAAAGGGTTAATTTGTGGATGCGGAGCAGGGCGTTCAAAAACATTAGAAGGAGCAACGCCATTTTCATAACTCAAGGCCGCCAACATATACAAACAATGTTTGGTTAAAGCATAATTCTTGAACGAGACGGTATTTGCCAAGGACTCTAAATATAAATCGCCAATCCACAAACGACGGTCTCTTTTAGGCCCATCTTCATAAACCGTTTGCATACATTCCTTTAGGGTGGTTAAACCTACTTGATCTATTTTCCGTATCAATTCAGGCGTTGATGCAGCCAAGGGAGCTGCCTGTGTATTCACAGAAGTAGTGGCTTTTACAAAAATGTCCGACAACTTAAAATCTGAATACCGAGAGCTTCCCAATAATTCCATTTTTACATAACGAAAAGCCAACCTTCTAGGAATCGTAATGACGGTAGGAACTTCCGAAATCGTAATGATTTCATCCTGCAACCACGCTCTGCTCAAACCTCCCTGATAAGGATCAAAAGGAACTGCCACCTCAGCAGGTACTTCTCCAAAGGTAAATTTGATGCGTAAGGGAGCGTCAGCAGCTCTGCCATTATCTTCAATTTTAAAGGAAACAAAACCCGTTAAATGTTCTCCAAAATCAACGATTACCCCCGAATTCTTTTTAAAAGAACGATTGAATAAACTGTCAATCGAATACTTGGGTGTAATTTTCCAACCTTGAAAACTTTTCTCATCTTTTTCTACATTAACCGTTTTTAGGGGACGTTTAACCGTTTCGGTCAATACAGGTGTCGTTGCTTTTGCTATTTCTAACCAACGTTCACGGTCATTTTTATAGACATCTTGTGCCTGTGTTCCTAGCGAAATCAAAAGACAAGCCGCTAGGCATTGAATACTTTTTTTCATTGTGTTGTTGTTATAAAAACTTTTGGTAATACCTCATATAGGTTTCAAGAATCTATATAAGGTATTTCGTTAACCTCTCCTACAAATCCATCAGAAAGACATATTTTCCAGAACCTACGTTATAGCTTCCATCTTGTTCTAACTTCACATTCGTGTCGCTTTCGGTAATGGACTGTTGTTTTTCAGTCGGGAAATATACCTTTGCTGTGGTATTCGCAGGGATTTCAACTTCTAAACTCATTTTACCATTTTCTATTTTCCACGAAGAAACTAATAAACCGTAATTAGTTTGTAATGAACCTTTTGCATACGTTAACCCACCTCCCAACTGAGGTT
>JALRIJ010000438.1 GCA_023255485.1 Flectobacillus sp. | reverse complement strand
AGCAAATCGTTCGCCGTAGTGATAAAAGGCCCAGAAGCCACTGCAGGGTTGACATTAAAACGGTTCAAGACCAAGGGAGTAATTGTTCCCATAAAGGATGCCAACATCACGATAGAGAAAATAGACAAAGCCATTACGACCGAAATCATTCCTGTATGTTCTAACAAAAGCGTACCTAAAAATGCAAACGTTGCCGCAATAACCCCATTAAGTAAGGAAACAAAAAGTACTTTTTTGAGACGTTCAAACAAGGAAATATCTAAACCCGATTTATCTGCCAAACTCTGTACAATCAAGGAAGAAGACTGAATGCCGACATTCCCACCCGTTGACCCAATCAAAGGAATAAACGAAGCCAACGCTGGAATACGAGAAACTTCACTATCGAATTTACCGATAATTTGAGCCGCTAAGAAACTTCCCGTCATACCAATTAACAACCAAGGCAAACGAGAACGCACCAACTTCCAGACCGAGTCATCTTCTTCTACATCTTCCGAAATACCCGTCATAGCTTGTACGTCTTCTTGGGCGGATTCGGTGATATAATCGACCACGTCATCAATGGTGATACGTCCTAACAAACGCCCCTGAATATTCACCACAGGTACGGCATCTAAATCGTATTTTTGCATCACATCAACCACCTCTTCACCCGAAGCAGTAGTACTAATCGAAATGATTGAATCGGTGTAAATATCCGCAATTTTTGTCCCTCTTTTAGCAAGGATTAAGTCTTTCAAAGACACCCAACCCAAGAGAATACTTTCGTCGTCCAATACATAAACGGAGTTGACATTCTGTACATTTTCCGCTTCTTTTCTAATTTCCTCAATACACTCCGTAACGCTCTGTTTTACATTGATTTTAAGCAATTCTTTTTGCATTAAACCACCTGCACAGTCTTCGTCATAGTGCATCAAATCGATGATAAAACGAGCTTGTTCACGGTCTTTCAAAAAGGCAATTACCTCTTCACGCACCACTACAGGTTGTTCATTCAACACATCCACCGCATCATCCGAATCCAACACGTTGATATATTCTGCTAGCTCCTTAGAATTAAAGTTTTTCAGAAACTTCTTACGGTCATCGGGGTCTAGGTTACTAATAATTTCAGCACCAATCTCTTTATCCAACAAATTGACAATGTAATGAGCCTCTGTACCATCCAGTTCATACAATATCTGTGTTATATCGGCAGGAAACAGCTCTGCCATTTCCGTGGTAATCCAATCATTTTGTTGCTCTTTAATTGCTACTTGTACCTGCTCAAGATACTCTTTTGTAAGCTCAAAAGGCTTAAACTCAAAGGGTTGTTGTATTGTAGGTTCCATTCTAATCCGATTTGCTTTTCAGCCAATTAATAATCTCTTCACTTATTCCCAGCAGCAGGCTAATCCCACTAATACAAAATTGAGGATAAAGCCCTGCTTTTCAAAAACATTTGAAAATATAATACAGAGATAATAATGGCTCGTCTTTCCGTTGCTCCTAAAAAAACTTTGTATTCATTTATGGAATTTGTCAATGCCTTGCATCCTAGCTATATCCGTAAAACATAAAACCATTTAACCAAACGAACGATGCAAACACCTTTTCAAATTCAGGTTTCAAACCCTTGTCACGAAGATTGGACGAATTTCACTCCTACGCCCGAAGGCGGTTTTTGTGCTTCTTGCCAGAAAAATGTCGTTGACTTCACCCAAATGTCAGACGCTCAATTGATGGCTTTTTTCAGAAAGCAAACCAGCGAAACCACTACTTGTGGACGTTTCCGAGAAAGTCAGTTGGAGCGTGCTTACCAACTAGAAGAATGGTTTCCGACCGACGACAATCCTGTTCCAAGTTTTGAAATTCCTGTTCAATATGCTACCAAGAATGTGTTTACTTGGAAACAATACCTTAAAAATGCCCAAAACGTCACGATTGCCGTACTGATTATGACATTGGCAGAACAGGGTTTTGGACAAAGTAAAATGCTTTCTGGAAAAATTGTAGATGCTGAAAACAAACCAATTGCAGGGGTAAGTATTCGCCTAAAAGGAACGACAAAAGGAACAACCAGCGACACAGCAGGAACATATCGGCTATCAGTTGCCGATACCAGTGTT
>JALRIJ010000437.1 GCA_023255485.1 Flectobacillus sp. | reverse complement strand
AAAAAATAAGTTTTAGCAAATAAGTTAGCTTACTCATTCAAACCTATAAGGACGAGGGTTTAAAATGCTTTTAGTCAGCAGATTATCCTTAATCCTTATAGGTTGAATGAACTTTATTAATGAGCTTTATCCAGCTTTTCCCCCGCCATAATCGCTACAGGAATCAAATTTTCCGCAGGAGGGATAGGGCAAGTAAACCCTTCATTATAAGCACAATATGGGTGATATGCTGTATTAAAATCTAAAGTGATTTGATGCTCTTTTACAGAACTCGGGTCTGAGTCCAAATAGCGTCCGCCACCATAAGTTTCCTTTCTCGAAGTCAAGTCTTTAAATGGAATAAAGAGCATTCCTTCTGGTGTTTTGAATATCTTCAACGCACATTTTTGTCCTTTCAATTCAAAGGTCGCATTGGCATACGCTTCATATTTTTCAGTTTCTCCCCCCGTCATCTGAACGTTAATGCTTTGTCCTGTTGTTAATAGGTCAAGGGTTGCGACTACTTGATAGCTACTATCTACGTCAAAATAAGAAAGTCCCTTAAAATGAGCCTTGTCTTCAATCGGTGATTCCTTCGATTCCTTCAAGGCTTTGTCTTTGGTTTTACGAAGGGCTAAAATACTTTCTTTGTAAGAAGACGTAGGGCTTGTCTCGGGCATATCGTCTTCTGAAAAAAACGTATAAGTGATGATGGAAATGACGACAAGGCCGATGAACCAGAATATTTTTTTCATGACGACTACAGGTTATATTTTATTAACTTTGTGAACAAATATAGGAAAGGCGGGTTGTTTATAAACACAAGCATTGCCCGAAAAGTAAGTGTTAATTTTAAATTATGGATTTTGAATTTTGGATTAATCCTTCATTGTCAGTACTTTATTAGTGGTGTGTGGTTGCTGAAGAAATATAGATATTGCTTCTTGTTTGTGGAAGAATCTTCAATTCCTCCCCAAATTAAAGAACTCTTTTTCAAAAAACAATTTTACGAGCGTAGCTTTCCATGAGATTTATACGCCAAACATTTTTATACGAAACCAATCATGTTTACAGGAATTATTGAAGGAATGGGTCAAGTGGTTGATATGCAACAAGAAGGAACTAACGTAACGTTTACCTTTACTTGTCCCTTTACAAATGAATTAAAGGTGGATCAAAGTTTGGCCCACAATGGCGTGTGTCTAACTGTAGTTTCCATTGATGGCGACAACTATGCCGTTACTGCGATTGATGAAACGTTGAAAAAAACGAATTTAGGACAACTGAAAGTAGGCTCGAAAGTAAATTTAGAACGTTGTATGCCTGCCAATGGTCGTTTTGATGGTCATATCGTACAAGGTCACGTGGATCAAACAGGAGTGGTTACGGGTATTACTGAACAGGATGGTTCTTGGTTATTTGACTTTTCTTATCAGCCAACCTTACAAAATATCACCGTTGAAAAAGGCTCAATTTGTATCAATGGTACAAGTTTAACTGTTTTCAATTCAGAGGAAACTAGTTTCCGTGTCGCAATTATTCCTTATACTTACGAACACACGGTTTTTCATACGTTTAAGGTGGGAGATACTGTCAATTTAGAGTTTGACATTGTAGGAAAATACATTCGTAAAATGATGGGAGGAACAGCAGGATTTAACCCATTGAACTAAGTTCCTAAGTTGTCTTTTCAGATAAAAATAAAAGGCTGTCCTCGAAAAGACAGCCTTTTTGTTATTCTTTTACTTCCGTTGCCGAGGTGGGGTTTTCGGTGGGTTTAATTCCCATCAATTCACCCAGAAATTTCTCAAGCCCAGGAAAACTATCCAGCAAAGCCGCAGCCCCTTCTGTCTTCAATTTCTCAAAATACTCAGGAGCTTTGTCGATAGCACCTTCAGCTTCCGTCTTGAGGTTATTGGCCTTTTCCTTTAAGTTGGCGGCTAATTTTTCACCGTCTTCACTTTGTAAATACTTATTCAGAGCAACGCCTGCGGCAGCTCCAAGAATAAATGTTGCAAGATGTTTTGCGTTTACTGACATGGCTGAAGTGTGTTAAATGGATAATAAATAATTTAAAACTTAGGCGAATTTTATGAATAATTGATTTTATCCCTAAAATCCCCTTTGTAACGAGTAA
>JALRIJ010000436.1 GCA_023255485.1 Flectobacillus sp. | reverse complement strand
CTAAAGCCATTATTTAGCTCTAAGTCGTCAATATTAACTTCTTTTACCAGACCTTTTTCATTGGTAGTATATTTAAATCCATCAATAAAATAGTTGGCATCTGCCTCTAAAAAATCAGTAGTGTTTCTTGGTTTATCAATATCAGGATTTCTGTTGGATTTTCCCTTTTTCCTAGAACCTAGTTTGAAAAAGTCTTTTATACTTTCACTTATTCCACTCACCCCAAAATCACAATTATTCCCCGTCGTACTTGCCTGAACCCTAGCATTGGCGTTGGTAGCAATACTATTTCCAGTTAAGCAATTACGTTTATAGATTTTTAGGTAACCTTTTACTTTTTTACCTGTTTGGTCTATATAGTCGCCTGCAATGGAGCTTACGTAAGTCCAACCGCTGGTGCTAGTAATCCATCGAGAAGCGGGAACATTGATGACTTTTCGGGAGTAACTCAATAGTTCGGTACTTCCGTTCACTATGAGTTTGGCAGTTAGATTTGCTCCTGTTCCTACTTTTTGGATAATCGCATTTTGTAATTTGCCTACCGTATTGTTGATAGAGGTAAAGCCATTTTCAACGGTACCGATGACTTTGAGTGCCGTTGTAAAGTTAGTTACTTTTGCGACTTTTTTTACTCCCTCTACCAATTTTAAACTACCAGCGGTTAAGGCATAGTCAGCTACTTACAAACTACATTTAGGAGTTTGTAAGTAGTTGATTTTCTCACTACTTATCTAATTTAAAGCCGAGTGAAAGGCTTAATAAGTAGATGTTCTTTATGATTTTTGGGGCGAAGGGAGGGCTTTAAGTATGATTTTATCCTAATCATAGGAAAGAGAGTAGGGCATGGGTTGATAGCTTTCTATTGGTACTCTGGGGGGTTATTCCCAGAGTGGATAGTGATCTAGCTTTATTTGTTCTCCGAAGAAAATCTTCGTTGAAGTTTCAAATGACTTAGTGTAATCGGAGATATAGAATTGTTTATTTGAGGTGTTGCCTTGGTTTTCTAACTGACTTTCCACTAGATAATCTTTCAAAGATTGAGCAACAATTTGAGAACTGTCTAAAACGGTTACTTTTCCTTGGTAATAGTTGTCTATTTGTGTTTTAATAAGAGGGTAGTGGGTACAACCCAATATAAGGGCTTCTATCTCTTTGAGTTCTTCGTTGTGTAGGTATTCATTGATAATACTTTCTGAGATGGTATTATTAAAGAAGCCTTCTTCAATCATAGGAGCTAGTAAGGGAGTTGCTAATGATTTTAGGTGAATATTTTGTCTTAAATCGTCTATCTTTTTACGATAAATATTTGAGTTGACGGTCTGTTTTGTACCAATAAGTCCAATCGTTTTTCCTGCAAAATTTTTAGAGCAATAACTAACACAAGGGTCAATAACATTCAATACTTTTGCTTTGCTACCTACATATTCACGAACGAGCTCGAAAGCAGCAGCAGAGGCAGAATTGCAGGCAATTAGAATGACCTTACAGTTTTGTTGTAATAAAACATTACATATCTTGATTGAGTAGGCTTGTATGGCGGCTGATGATTTATCGCCATAGGGTAGGTGTGCTGTGTCTCCAAAATAGACAATGTGTTCATTGGGCAGTAACTTTGTGACTGCGTGAGCAACGGTTAGGCCTCCAATACCACTATCAAAAATCCCTATTGGGGAAGAATTTATATTCATGTTAACCTTTTTTAGTGTAAAGTTGAAGAATCCTCTTAATTGATGCAACCTTTTACAATTCTTTTTCATCTTCATGATAACGATGGAAAAAGAACTTTATTAAAATCAATAGAAGCTATTTTGAAATTCTTACAATTTAAAAATAAGACATTAGAGCAAGATGAAAATGCCTTAGTCAAAGCTTGTCAAAAAGGGGACTATAAAGCACAGCGACTTGTTTATGAACGCTTTTCAGCTAAAATGTTGGGAGTGTGTTATCGCTATGTTCATGATGACGTTGAAGCAGAAGAAATTATGGTTGAGGGCTTCGTAAAAGTTTTTGAGAAAATAGATATGTTTAAATCGGAGGGTAGTTTTGAAGGGTGGATTCGTCGTATTATGGTTAATGAAGCTCTTATGTATTTACGGAGTAATAAAAAAGCCTTATTGG
>JALRIJ010000435.1 GCA_023255485.1 Flectobacillus sp. | reverse complement strand
ATACCTATACCGTGAGTTTTATGAGTGCAATACTCATTTGTGTAGATTTACAACTATATACTGCTTGGGGCTTTCGGCTAGATGCCACGCCACTTATGTACCTATCGCATCCGATTGAGATGTTAGGTTCGGCTAGTTCTTCGCCTCTAGGTGCTCTAAGCTTATGCTTTCTGTTACTCATAAGTCTAACAAAAATATTGTTTGACACCTACTGTTTTAGTATTCCCTATCAGAGTAAAACGTATAAAATAGCCCCTATTTTTCGATTGACACTGGCAGGCTTTTTAATCATTCCCATTCGAGGTGGCTTCCAAATTGCCCCGATGAATCAGAGTAGCGTCTATTTTTCTAATAATTTATATGCTAATCAAGCAGCTATTAATACCGACTGGAATTTCTTTGACTCTGTTGTTAATCAAACCTCTAATCAAGAAAACCCCTATCAATACTTAACAAAACAAGAGGTATCACAAGAAATAGATTCTCTTTTTAAGGACCAAGGTTCCACCACAAGCATTTTTAATAAAGGAGTCAGTAAGCCTAATGTCTTGATTATTACATGGGAAAGCTTAACGTCTAAACTAATGTTTCGTCAGGAACAAGGACAAGCTATTCTACCAGAGCTTGAAAAACTAACAAAGGAAAGCATTTTCTTTTCGCAATGTTATGCGAGTGGTGACCGTTCAGATAAAGGTCTTGTTGCTATTTTAAGTGGCTACCCTGCCCAACCGACTAAAAGCATTATGACAATGCCGAAAAAAACGGTAAAACTTCCTGTTTTGAGTCAAGATTTTGCTCAAAATGGTTATTCTACCAGTTGGTATTATGGTGGAGAACCTGAATTTGCCAATATAAAATCGTATATGCTACAGGGACAAATTCAGCATTTCATCAATAAAGACAGTTTTGACGAAAAAGATATGAACTCCAAATGGGGAGCTCACGATCATGTTGTCTTTAATCGCATATTGACTGACCTAAAAACAGTGCAACAGCCCTTTTTCATTAACTTTTTCACGCTTAGTAGTCACGAACCCTTTGAGATTCCTGTTCCAAAAACCTTTAAAGGAGATAGTGAGGAAGCATTATTTTTCAATGCTCACCATTATACAGACCAAAGTTTGGGAGATTTTATCAAAAATGCTAAAAAACAGCCATGGTGGAATAATACCTTAGTAATTATTATTGCTGATCATGGACACCGAATGCCAGAAAGTCCTCGTAAGATTGACGACTTTCACATCCCGATGCTTTGGACAGGTGGAGCTATCAACCCTATTTATTTTGGCGAGAACAAACACGTTTGCTCCCAAGATGATTTAGCCAAGAGCTTATTAGCCCAACTTAGTTTACCTACTGAACGCTATCAGTGGTCTAAAAATCTTTTTAGTAGTCAGTACCAGCCTTTTGCCTACTTTGCCTTTCACGATGGTTTTGGTATTTTAGACAAGAAAGGATGGCTTACCTATGACAATCAAGGAAGACACCTCATTCAGCAAGGAGGAAATAGTAGTTTGGCCACTTTAAAAACAGGGAAAGCCTTTCTTCAAGACGCATACGAAGACTTTTTAAAGAAATAGTCTTACCTTTGTACTTGCTTAGAATAGCTGTTTTGAACGGCTGTTCGTCATTAAAACGCCATGAAATCAATGCAATCATCCGAACATATACTAGATTCCGTAGAAGCTAAGAAAAAAGTAGCCTTCTATACACTCGGCTGTAAACTAAACTATTCCGAAACGTCCACGATTTCGAGAATGTTTGAAAATAAAGGATATACGAAAGTTGAGTTCAATCAAGAACCAGACATTTTTATTATTAATACCTGTTCTGTCACTGAAAATGCAGACAAGAAGTGTAAAAAAATCGTTAAAGAAGCCAAGAAAATAAATCCAGATGGTTACGTAACCATTATTGGATGTTATGCCCAATTAAAACCTCAGGAAATTGCAGATATTGAAGGAGTTGATGCGGTTTTAGGGGCTGCTGAAAAATTTCAACTGATTGACTTATTAGACGGTTTTGTCAAAGAACCAACAGGTACAAAAGCAAAAGTCTATAATCAATCCATTGAGGAAGCAGTTGATTATCATACTTCTTATTCGTTAAATGACCGCACTCGTA
>JALRIJ010000434.1 GCA_023255485.1 Flectobacillus sp. | reverse complement strand
ATACTCATACACTCGTTCTGCCTTGGGAGCGGTTGTTGTAGGTACTCTCAAGGTAGTGAAATCCTTGAATGCAACGGACACAGACGTTTCAAAGCGTTCATAAGCAGGAGTCGTATGGTCTGTATCTAAGTAAGGCTTCGCTGCTTGAAGATAAACCGCATCGTTTGCTAATTTATTAGCTACCGATACTATTTGTTCTAGCGACTTATAGGTGACTAACACATATAGTTTTAACCCTTCTTTTTGATCTGCTTCATCAAATACACCAACAGCCTTAATCCCAGCACGGTTATAAGCAGGAATTGCTGCATTTTTGAAATAGTCTTCTACTACTGCTTTTTGACTAGCATCTTTGAAGTGATATGTTTTAATTTCATAATACTCTGGTTTGCCTTTTGCGAATGAAGCAAGAGAAAGCAACATCGCTAACAGCGATAAAGCGAATTGGAATTTACGTTTAAACATGGTTACTGGCCTGATTTTTAGTGAAATATTCAATGACTACAAACATACAGAAAGTAAAATCATTTCCTGTACCGTAGTAACCGATAAAGAAGGCTTCCTGTTTTAGAAGTTAGGATAAGGAGGCTACGGAGAGATGGAAGGCTATAGAAAAACCTTATAGGTTTCTAAAACCTATAAGGTTTACTTACTGGACAGTTGACCTACAAGAACTTAATTTCAATCCTACGGTTCAATTGCCTGTTTTCTTCGGAGGTATTGGGAGCTACGGGTTTGTTTTTTCCATACCCTTCTGCTTTTAATTGTTGGGCAACAACTCCGTGTTTGATGAGGTAATCGACTACCGCTTTTGCCCTTTTCTGAGAAAGTTGCAGGTTAGCGAGGTCGTTTCCAACGTCGTCTGTATGTCCTGAAATTTCTACAGGTAACGACGGATTAGCTTTTAATAGTTGAGCAACTTTATCCAGTTCCACAAAAGAACTAGTGCTGATTTCCCATTTTCCTGTAGCAAAGAAAATATTGTTCAATACTTCTTTCGTATTTTTCTGAATCGGTTCAAGAGCAATGTTCAAGACCTTATCTTGATTTTTTTCAGTAGCATAATCAAGGTGTAAACTCTTGAAAAAATACCCTTGTTTATTCACAAATACCGCATATTCTCCTCCAGAAGTCAGTACGGTTGCATAACGCCCAGAAATTTTATCCGAACGAAATTTACCCACCGCCTGCTGACTAGAGAGCGAAACCAATTCGATTTCTGCCTCCAAAGGTCGTTGTGTTTTGGCATCTACCACAAATCCCTTTAAGTAATTGGCACTTTTAAACTGATTTTGTAGGGAAGATGGCACATCAAAAACCATCAATTTCGCCTTTCTCGTTTTGTTATTTTGTTCTTGTTCTAGGGAATAATACGCCTTCTTGCCATCTGCCGTGATGAATAAGGCAACTTGATCTTCAGAGGTGTTGATGGGATAGCCTAAGTTTTGCGGATTTGTCCATTTATTATTCTCGAAATTGCTGAAATAAATATCCAAACCTCCCATACCCACAAGCCCTTCGGAAGCATAAAAGAGCGTTTTGCCGTTTGCATGAATAAAAGGAGAGAGATCGTCTTCGGTGGTGTTAATGCTTGTTCCTAAGTTGACAGCCTTTTGCCAATTACCCAATGAATCTAGTTTGCTTGTCCAAATATCTCGTTTCCCAAGACTTCCTCGACGGTCAGATACGAAATAGAGTTGACTTCCATCGGCAGAAAGAGAGGGTTGCGATTCCCATTCGGGACTGTTGATGGTGTTGCCTAAATTCTTGGGAGCAGACCAGTCATTCCCCGTTTTGTAGGCAATGTATAAATCACAACTTCCGAAACCGTTGCGGTTGTTGCACGAGGTAAAAACAAGGGTATTTCCATCTGCCGAAATACTTGCTGTTCCCTCGTTTTGAGGCGTATTGATGGTGTTTGATAACGAAGTTGGACTAGTCCAATGTCCACTGTTCCAAGTACTTACATACAAGTTTTCATCCCGATTTTCGGGTGATTTTCCTGTAAAAATAAGCGTTTCTTGGTCTGCTGTTAGGCAAGGGAAGTACTGAGAATCAAACTGATTAATTTCTTTGGGTAATTCAACCGCATTGATGGCTAAGGGTTTAAGAATGGCTTCTTGTCCA
>JALRIJ010000433.1 GCA_023255485.1 Flectobacillus sp. | reverse complement strand
ATTAATAGCAAAGTACAAACAGCCGAACCAGTTGAAGTGACATTTGATTTAACTCGCTAATAGTGGTATTGAGCATATATTTTAACACGCCAGAGAGGTACAACTGGTACAACAGAGCTTATCTTAATAAATAATATGAAAAAATTTATCCTTAATGGAAAAGTAGCCTTGGTGACAGGTTGTAACAAGGGAATAGGACGAGGAATGACTCTTGGTTTAGCGGAAGCAGGAGCTGATATTATTGGTGTGGCAGGTTCCCTAGAACTCTCAGGAAGTACTATTGAGCAAGAAGTCATAGCTTTAGGACGAAAATTTAAAGCTTATCGTGCTGATTTGTCCAAGCGAGAAGAGGTGTACGCTTTCATTAAACAGGTAAAAAAGGAGAATCATCAAGTTGATATATTGCTTAATAATGCAGGAATTATTAGAAGGAATCCTATTGTAGAACACTCTGACGAATACTGGGACAATGTGTTGAATATTAACCTAGATACGCCCTTCATCCTAGCTCGTGAATTTGGTCGAGATATGATTACTCAAGGAAGTGGTAAAATTATATTTACGTGTTCATTATTAAGCTTTCAAGGTGGAGTGAATGTGCCAGGTTATGCAGCCTCTAAAGGAGCGTTAGCGAGTTTAGTAAAAGCGTTAGCGAACGAATGGGCTGCTAAAGGAGTGAATGTAAATGGAATTGCTCCTGGTTATATTTCCACGGATAATACTGAAGCTCTTCGGAACGATACTAGTCGCAATGAAGCTATACTGAGTCGTATTCCTGCGAACCGTTGGGGTGACCCGCAAGATTTTAAAGGGCCAGTCGTTTTTCTGGCTTCCGAGGCTTCAACTTATATTCATGGAACTATTCTCACCGTTGATGGTGGTTGGATGGGAAGATAACTTTGGTTAACATAATGATAAGATTAATCGTTCTTTTTTTGTACGAAGATGATTGAGAATGTGATAAAATGCAACACTATCTAGTTTTATTGAGAATTCAAACCTTACTAAAAAGTTGCAAGTTCCTTATCGGGTTTAAAGTAAGATAGCACCATCTAAGTATCAATCTATTTGTAACTTACATGGTAAAATATTTAGCGAAGTCATCTTGAGTGTATGAGTGAGAAATACCTAGTATTGCATCTGCTCTATAAAGGACTAAGTTTATCTTTATCAACATGTTTAAATCGAATTAGATACTCCATTGTACATGCAGTTTATGTCGTAAATCAATGCGATAACAACCAATCTTGTGTTGAAATTTGAGTATTGTCTTGTTTACTTTGTAGTCAACCCAGAGGAAATTTTCATGGCAACTCGTTTGATTGGAAAAAAAGCTTCTTTTTGTTCTTTAATATATAATGAGAATAAACGATTAACTTGCTAGTAATTATCCCCAAATAGAACAAGAGAAGCTCAATGAAAAAAATGTCTATCAAAGCAGTTGCCGAAGCATTACAAGTTTCAACAGCAACCGTTTCGTATATTCTGAATGGCAAAGCAAAGGAAAAGCGAATTAGTGACGACCTCACCCAACGAGTGCTAGAGTTTGTCCAAGAGCATAATTACAAACCTAATCATCTAGCCAAAAGCCTACGTACAGGTAAAACGAATGTCATTGGGCTAATGGTAGAAGATATTGCCGACCCCTTTTTTGCGAATGTAGCGGGTAACATTGAGAATATTGCTTATGACAATGGCTATAAAATTATTTACAGTAGTACCAAAAACGATACCCAGAAGGCAAAGGATTTGATTAAAACATTTCAGGATAGAAATGTTGATGGATATATCATTACGCCAACAGAAGGCTTAGAAGACACAGTGAATGCTCTCGTAGCATCGGGGCTTCCTGTTGTTCTCTTTGATAGAAATTGCTCTGATAATGACAACCAGATTAGCTTTGTAGGGGTTGATAATTTTAGAGGAGCTTATAATGCCGTAAAGTATTTAATTTTTCAGGGATATAAAAATATTGCCTTTATTACACTGGACTCTGCTCAAAATCAAATGATTGAACGATTGCTAGGTTATGAACGAGCAGTTAACGAAGCACGATTAAAGTCGTCGGTGTATAAGTTTGATTACCTCCAAGTAAAGAAACAGCAAATTATAGGCGACATCAACCGTATCTTAGAAG
>JALRIJ010000432.1 GCA_023255485.1 Flectobacillus sp. | reverse complement strand
GTAATCAATACCTCGACCAACCTTTTCGGGTGGCTCATCAGTATGCCCGAAGCCCTCTCATTATTTACCACCTTGTTCGCTTAATGACTACTTTTGAGTTGCCACTTTTGGAACAATGCAAAAGCAAGATGATAAACGATATTCACTTACTTCTAAGTAAAAATAACTTAGGAATCATGGATACACTCCTACTAGAAACTTCATTATTTCGTTTTCAGGTAGGATATGATTCTAAACTGACAGACGAACAAGTCGTTGCATCAGAAGAAATACGAAATTATCCCTTCTTTATTGCAGGATTTTTGACGGCATACGAAAACCCCGTTCTGTATCGCCTAGCCTCCTCTCCTCTTTTTCACATTCAATGGAGTAGCGAAGCTCATTCATGGGCACTGATTGCCGAGTGGATGGTCTTAAAAGATCAGCCTAATTGAGCCGTCTTGTCATTAAGCGTTTGACAACCTCATACAATACAAGAGGTTGTAGGGTTCGCCAGTTGATTACTTCTAATGTTCCGCCAAAATTAATATAGTAGTCGAGTTTATATTTTGTCCACTCTGCTTGAACAAAATCCCTGAAATTACAGGCAGCAATCCATCCATCTTCAACCTCCTCAAACCATTCGGCATAATAATCGTCTTCATACGAACCATGAAAGTTCAATACATTTTCTCCAATTAAAATAAATTGAGTAATTCCTTCTCGTAATAAATGATCAATGACATTTCGCTTAAACCACATGATGTCGTTGTGCAGGGTATCATTCCATTCGCCAAATAGTTCGATAACCACAAATTGTCGAGTATAGTCGGCGTAAAGAATTTTACAGTAGAGCGTTACCGACTCAAATTCATCCCAAAGTGGGTGAATGTAGTAACCATAAATATCGTGTTCGTAATAGGTCATGTTATACTGACGACCATAAAATGGCGAACGTTGGTCTTTAGAAGCTACATAAAGATTTTCCCAATTGTAGTACGGTTCTATATCTTGCATTGAAAATGAATTGCTATTTTTTTAAAAATTAACTACCTTCAAGGTATGATGAGTTATATTGGCATTTATACGAACGCTACGACTCATGAAGAACCGTTCCATTCGCCATTATCCTTAGCCAATACATTCATCCATCACTTAAAGGTACTAGCTTATCTCTAATGAAACAACCTTTTGAAACCCCTCGATTGGTACTTGAACCCATTCAAGAAGCCCACACAGATGAAGTTTTCGACAAGCTTCAGGATACTCGGATGTATGAATACATTCCGAGCACCTCGCCTATATCAATAGAGGAATTAAAACAACAGTTTAAGGCATTACAGCAACAGTTTGGGCTTTGGGATGAAGATACGCTACAACTCAATTGGATGATTCGTCTAAAACCTGAAAATAGCTTAATTGGTCGTATAAACATTTGCGTTTATGACAATGCTGATGCGTGGATTAATTTTGAAATTTACCCTGATTTTTGGGGAAATGGATATGCAAGTGAAGCTTGTAAAAAAGCATTAGAAGTCTTAGAAATGCACTTTAAAATAGAATTTATCAAGGCTCGTGTAGATACTCGAAATTTACCAGCTATTACACTTTTGCGTAATTTGCAATTTGTAGTGCTCGAAGAAGAAACAGATGAGCAACAATTTGTTTTTGCCCTAGAAATGAACTAAAAAATAAGGATTGCTAGCCTATTGCCAGCAATCCTTATTTTTTATAATTTAATTGTCATACCAAGATTAAAACCGATTTTATTGGGTTTAACTAACAATAAGGCATTTGCATCGCTTTGAGACATCAAGGCATAACTCCAAGTTGGTTCAATGAAGAAATGCACATTATCGCCAATTTGTCTGCTGATGCCATAGCCAACATTGATAAAACTTGTTAACATTTTGGTATCATTCAAATTAACAGCTCCTTCCAGTCCTAAGGTTAGGTGATGCGTTAGAGCTTGTCCTTTAAGAAGAATATATTGCATATCAGCTTTGGCTCCGACGTAATTGGCTTTTAATTTATATTCTTTGGATACATCTACAAAAGACGCATTCGTCGTTTGATCCGAAGACTGAGAAACAAGAGAGTCTGTTCTAACTTGATATCCCTCTCTCTCTGCAGGGCTCTCTGTGCTCTCTGCGGCTCTCTC
>JALRIJ010000431.1 GCA_023255485.1 Flectobacillus sp. | reverse complement strand
GTAAATCTAAAACTGGACAATGGTAGCCAATGCCAACTTGTTTATGATACCATTGATGTCTCTATTTTGAAAAAAATCACTCTTCCGAATGATAAGTTTGACCCTGCTATTGGTGCCATTCCAATTACTTCTTGTGCGAAAACAATCAATATTCTTGGCGACTCCTATTATGGTAAGTATTTTGAAATAGGTAATAAAGCGACAAAATATACTTGGAAAAAAGATGGTGTTATTACCAAAGACTCAACTGCGTCTATTTTGATTAGTCAATCAGGAACCTATCAACTAGAAACCCTCTACAAAGGAGGCTGTAGTATTAGTTCTCAACCATATAAAGTGACGTTAGAGCAATTGGACATTCTTACTAACCACACGCCTAGTGTTATCTGTGAAGGATACAACCCTAGCACTACATTCTTGGGAACGGTAGTGGGTGTTCATCCTGACTCTGTCACCACTTATCAATGGAAAAAGGATGATAAGGTTATCAACAATGAAAGAAACAATTCATACAGAGCAACAGAATTTGGAGTTTATACATTGACGGCCAAAAATAGTTCTTGCGAGATCACGTCTAAGCCATTTATCCTAAAAGAAGAAGCGATTCGAGCAAGTATCATACCTTCTGATTCGATTAAATTCTGCGAAGGCAAAACGATAGCACTTAGTACTAGCAATGAGACAGGACTGACATATCAGTGGGAGCAAAACTCCACCACCATTTCCAACGCAACTCAAGCCACCTATAACGTTAGTGAGACGGGTAATTATAGGGTATTCTTACAAAGAAATAATTGTTGGAATTATACTAAAAGTGTTTACGCTCAAAAGACTTCGCTCCCAACAGCCGCCATAAGCGGTGAGGCGAGCGTAAACTATCTTGACTCTTCTAAAGTAAGTGTCACGCTAACGGCTGCGGCTCCCTGGACATTAAAACTGTCAAATGGCAATGAATATACTACCAATAAGTCCCCATTTACTTTTAATGTAAAACCCCTTACTTCTACGACTTATACATTGGCAGAAGTAAAAAATATGTGTGGAATAGGTACAGTATCGGGAGCGGCTAAGATTGAAGTAATCATTCTATCAACCGAAGAGGAACAAGTGAATCACGTCAGTGTTTTCCCAATTCCGACTACTGAAAAATGTACTTGGAAAATTAATTTAGAGAAAGCTAGCGAACTAACAGTAAGCCTCTTTGATGCTACAGGCGTTTTAATAAAAGAAGATTCGATAGGTAAACGAGAAATCAGTCACGAAGGCATTATCGATATGGAGCAGCTAAGCTCAGGAACATACTTACTGAAGATTCAAGCGGGTGACAAAATCATAACTCGCAAAATTGTTAAGTATTAAGAAAAAATGAGTCATCCCTAACATTGGGGATGACTCTTAAAAAAATAGATGGTAATCTAAGCTACTCAAACTCAATCATATTTTCAAAGATACTTTCTACCTCTAAGGCAAAACCCTCTAACACAGCACTGGTATAGATGTCGCCACTGGTATATGGTTTTTGTGGAACAAAGACTTCATCTTTCAATAAATAGACCTGTAAAACCTGTTCAGAAGGAAACACTACCCAATATTCCTTTACGCCTGCTAGTTCGTAAATTTCGTATTTATCCTTCATCTCTCGACGAGCATTTCCTGGAGAAAGTATTTCGATAATCAAATCGGGAGTTCCAACACAACCTTGTTTTTTGATTTTAGTAACATCACAAATCACGCATAAATCGGGTTGAACAACCGTTTCTCCTACCCCATTTAGACTTGGTAAATAAACATCAAAAGGGGCTGAAAACAGTTGACATTTACGGTTTCTCAATATTGACCATAATTGTCCATGTATGTTTCCACTTATTCGCTGATGCCCGCTACTTGGAGCTGGAGACCTCTTGGTAATATACCCTTTCAAGAGTTCTACCTTTTCTTGAAATTTCCAAGAAAGATATTCCTTTACAGTATAAGCTTTGGATAAATCTAATTGATTGAGTTCCGTTATTTCCATGATGCTTCTAATTTATCAGGGATTGAAATCCCTGTTTACACAATCGGTCGTCTCTACGAGACTTTTCTTCATTCAGCATCTAACCCTAATTCTTTCAAAACAGCATCTATTTGTTCTCTTATATTAATAAACCTAATCCTTGACTGTTCAAAAGCTTCCCCTA
>JALRIJ010000430.1 GCA_023255485.1 Flectobacillus sp. | reverse complement strand
GAACGCAGGCATTTTTGATGCAAACGAAGGCGGATATTTTGACCTAAAAAAATTAGGCGGTTGGGAATCGCTCGACTGCGATTTACGAGGACACAGCACGGGGCATTTACTTTCGGGTTTATCGTTAATGTACGCACAAACGGGCGACGAACGCTTTAAATTAAAAGCCGATAGCCTTGTTTCGGGTTTGGCAGAAGTACAAAAAGTATTGAATCAAGACGGTTATTTAAGTGCTTTCCCACAAGAATTAATCAATCGGAACATCGCTGGTAAGCGAGTTTGGGCACCTTGGTACACGTTGCACAAAATTCTTTCGGGACTGATTGACCAATACCTGTATTGTAATAATCCCCAAGCGTTGGATGTAGCCCAAAATATGGGTCTATGGGCTTATAAAAAATTACAACCTGTCACTCAAGAGCAGAGAGTCCTTATGCTTCGTAATGAGTTTGGAGGAATCAATGAATCCTTTTATAACCTATACGCCATCACAGGTAAAAAAGAATATCAATGGTTAGCGACCTTTTTCTATCATAACGAAATGCTTGACCCTCTGAAAGAAGGCAAAGATATTTTGAACAAAAAACACGCTAATACGTACATTCCCAAACTGTTGGGAGTTACTCGTGACTATGAATTAGAAGGCAAAGGGCAAGGAGATAGCATTGCTACTTTTTTCTGGAATACGGTGATTAATCACCATTCGTTTGTAACAGGAAGTAATAGTGATAAAGAAAAGTTTTTTAAGGAAGATAATCTTTCGGAACACTTAACGGGCTATACTGGTGAAACGTGCAATGTGTATAATATGCTCAAATTAACTCGCCATTTATTTACGCATACGGCGGATGTCAAGTACGCAGATTTTTATGAAAAAGCACTTTTCAACCATATACTTGGGCAACAAGACCCACAAACTGGAATGGTTGCTTATTTTTTACCCATGCTTGCTGGAGCTCACAAGGTTTATAGTACGCCCGAAGATTCTTTTTGGTGTTGTGTGGGTAGTGGTTTTGAAAATCATGCCAAATACGGAGAAGCTATTTATTATCATCATGAAAATACTTTGTTCGTCAATCTTTTTATTGCGTCAAGACTTAACTGGAAAGAAAAAGATGTACAAGTAATGCAAGAAACGAGTTTTCCGAATTCGGATAAAACCACATTTACCATTGAAACAACTCGAAAACAGCCTTTTACATTGAATATTCGTTATCCTTCTTGGGCAAAACAGGGAGCAATTGTACTGATTAATGGAAAAAAAGTCAATGTAAAACAATCGGCTGGAACTTACATTGCTCTTAACCGTATTTGGCAAAATGACGACCGTGTAGAAGTGACTTTCCCAATGGAGTTATCCGCACAGGCGACCAACGATGATCCTAATAAAGTAGCTTTCTTGTATGGCCCTATCGTTTTGGCGGGGGAAATGGGAACAGCAAATATGGTTTCACCAGCTCCGTATTCAAACCCTACTTTATACAACGATTATTACACATATAATTATAACGTTCCCCAGAATCTTATCAAAAAGGTAGGTATTGATAAAGGTAATTTAGCCAATGAAATAAAGCGATTGGAAGCTAAATCGCTTACATTCAAGACTGTAAAAGAAGATATTACCTTGAAACCTTTGTATGATATTCATCGAGAACGTTACGTAATTTATTGGGATTTGAAATAGTTTTTGGCTAAAAATATGAACATCAAAAACGTATTATTTACGCTTTTACTAGCTGTAGGAAGCCTTTCGTCTGTTGCTCAAAAGCGATATGATACTTCTGCTATTCAACGTAAAATTCAGTCTTGGCTAGATAGTGGCTATTATCAAGGAGCTTCTATCGTAGTTGTAAAAGACGATAAAATTATTTACAAACACTATTTTGGTACTTACCAACCTTCAACGGTGGTGTTTATCGCTTCGGCAGGTAAATGGCTGGCAGCGGCTACCATTGCGGCCTTGGTTGACGAAGGAAAATTATCATGGAATGATAAAGCCAAAAAATGGCTACCTGAGTTGAAAGACCAAAAAGGAGAAGCTACGTTGGCTCAATTGTTATCGCATACTGCTGGTTATCCTAATTATCAACCTAACAACAGACCGATAGATATTACACAAAGCCTAAAAGCTTCAGTAGCTAATTTGGTTGATTTATCTACCGATACATTAGCAGGTACAAAGTTC
>JALRIJ010000042.1 GCA_023255485.1 Flectobacillus sp. | reverse complement strand
CAGAACAAACCTTGAATGCCTATATCGCAAAGGAAAAAGTCAGAAGACCTTTCCTTGCTACGGCGAAATTCACCGCAGGAAGAGACGAATATTTACCTATTCCTCAAGCAGAAATTACCTTTACGAATGGCTTATACAAGCAAAACCCAGGGTATTAAGATTTAAATTAAGATTGGATATTATGGTTAAAGAGGATGGCTACTGTAGTCATCCTTTTTCTAGTTTATAGCGTAAACATAACCTCAGATCATACGACTAACACCTCTCATTACGATGATAACAGCAGCTTTACTCGTTACTCAGATGTACGCAAAGCGACCTAAATATACTTTTTTGAGAAAAAAGGCACACCGATTTTAGAAAATTCTGCGATAGACTAGCACAAATTGGTTAATTTATATATCAAATGTTTAATTAGTGCTAAAGTTTAAGACAGATGTTCTTTCTTTGTAAATTATAAAAAAGACATGAATTAATACTAAATTCAAGAGTTGGCTTTTTGTGAAATTAACGATTTTCCCAATAACATTTCCAACGAACAGATTGAAATGGTAAAGCTGATAATTTAGTGACCACCTCAAGGAATACTGCATACCATGAAAAAAATATACGCTATTATCTCTATTCTGCTGTTCATTCTAAATGTGATGGTTGCACAGAAGAAAGAGTATAATTTTATCAACTATACAACCAAAAACGGATTGAATTCCAATACAACACTGGCGATACTCAAAGACAAGTATGGGTTTATGTGGTTTGGTACAGAAGATGGTCTCAATAGGTTTGATGGAAATAGTTTCAAAGAATACCGCCATAAAGAAAAAGAACCCTCTAGTATCGGACGAGGGTCTGTGACCGCCATTCAGGAAGATAAAGACGGAAACTTATGGATAGGAACAACGATTGCTCTTTCCTTGTATAATAGAAACCTGAACAACTTTACTAACTACGACTTTCGTCGTTTTGGCTGGATTCGGAGTTTACTCGCCGACCATAAAGGAAATATTTGGGTAGGAACGTTCTCTGGATTATATTATTTCAATCCTAAAACCAAAAAAGTAACAATCTATAGAGCGAATGCAGCCAACATAAATGCTCTTAGATCAGACGTAATTATTTCGATTTTTGAAGATAGTAAAAATCGAATATGGGTTGGCACAAAGGCGGGCTTACACTTATTTAATGAACGTACACATACCTACAAGCGATTTGTGCATAAAGATGGTGACTCTTCGACACTTTCAAATGATAATATTACGACAATCGCTGAAGATCAACATGGCAATATTTGGGTCGGAACAGAAGGTGGGCTCAATTTAATGAATTTAAGAAATGAAAAATTCAAAGTATTTAGATACCAACAAGATAATATAGCATCCTTGAGTAGTGATAGAGTATATAAAATGGCATTTGACATTGAAGGGAAGTTATGGGTTGGAACGGAATATGGTTTAAATATTTTTGACCCTAAAAGCGAGCAGAGCTTACGGATCAAAAACGTTGAATCGAGTCACCACAGCGGAATGGGAAGCTTCATTGGCCACTCTGTGCGAGATATATTCATTGACAAAAATGGTATTTATTGGATCAGCACACTTCAGGGAGCAGTTAATAAATATGACAATAATTTGGCTTTTTTTAGCCATAAACAATATAATCCATTTGAGGCAAATGGGTTGAGTGGAAATTCTATCACGTCATTTGCGGAAAGTCCTAATGGCGATATTTATGTTGGTACAGATACAGGAGGACTAAATCTTTTTAATCGAAAGACAGGGCAAGTATCCCGCATTCCATTGTCAGGAAAAATGGGGCCTATTTGGGTAGTGCTATCCTTAGAACGCTCAGAAGATAAACTATGGATAGGTACTTATCAAGATGGTCTTTGTGAATTAAATATAAAGACCCGCTCAATGAAAAGAATCCCTATTTCTCCAGATGCTAAACAATTGTCTAGTCCTGCTAACTGCTTGAAAATAGACAGCAAAGGTAACCTATGGATTGGAACGAACGGTAGAGGTGTGTACAGATACGAACCTAAAACAGGTGTTTTATTACATTTCGATAAGCTTGTACCTCAAAAGAATAAATACGCCAATTTGCCCATAGATGGTTACGTTACCGCCATAGAAGAAGACAAACAAGGACGTTTATGGTTTGGCTCTAATGGGGTCGGAATGGTTGTTTTTGATCCTAAAACCAACCAACTCGAATATATCAACCATGAACGAAATGGCTTACCTTTAGACCGAGTACAGAGTGTGTTATGTGATAAATTAGGACGGATATGGGTAGGCGTTTTTGGAGGTGGACTTTGCCTTTATGATACTAAAACGAAGAAATTTATCCAGTATAATGAAGACCAAATGTTATCTAATGACTTGGTATGCAAAATTTTGGAGGATAGTGAAGGGAAATTATGGGTGAGTACCAACAAAGGAATTAGTGTATTTGATCCTAAGAGAAAATTTTTTAAAAATTATACTTACCATAATGGCATTCAACAGAATACTTTTAATATGGGTGCTGGATTAAAATGCAGTACGGGAGAGATGTATTTCGGAGGATTAGATGGTTTTAACTATTTCTATCCAAATCATCTCCGACAAAATAAAAATATTCCTTCATTGATTGTAACAGATTTGAAGGTTGGAAATAAAAGTATTAATGCCATTGAAAATTCAGATATAATTAAGGAATCAATTGCTATTACCCAAAAAATCACGTTGAGTTACAAACAAAATTTTTCACTCGATTTTGTGGCCTTGAACTATACTGCACCTCAGGAAAGTCAGTACACGTATATGCTAGAGGGTTTTGATAAAGAGTGGAACAATGCAGGTTCTGCCACAACAGCAATTTACACCAGCTTAGACCCTGGACAGTATCGTTTTAGATTAAAAGCTCAAAGCGAAGATGGCTCGTGGCATACACCAGAAAGGACGATTGAGATTGTCGTAAACCCTCCTTTTTGGCGTACCTATTACGCCTATGCTATCTATTTTTCGTTGCTTGTATTGGGGCTTTGGCTATCAAGAAGAAGAGCAATCGAAAAACTGAGAAGCGAATTCTTATTAGATAAAGAACGAACAGAGTCAGAACGAAAAATTGAGTTGGAACAGCTTAAAATCAAATTTCTTACTAATTTAAGCCACGAATTAAAAACACCTTTAACGCTAGTGTTGAATCCCGTTGAAAGTCTGCTTACCCAAGAGCAGAGCATTAGTAAACTAGAAACGCTGAATTTAATTAATCGAAATGCAAAAAGACTGTTGAATATCGTCAATCAATTGCTTGATTTTCGGAAAATAGAGGATAATGAACTGACATTAAACACTACAGAGTGCGATTTGATACTACTTGCCAAAGAAATATTTGATTCATTCAAATATATTTCTGAGCGTAAAAAAATTCAACTTGACTTTGAAACTACAATTCATGAGTATTATACCTCCTTTGATAAAGATAAGGTGGAACGTATTTTATTGAACTTATTGTCGAATGCTATTAAATTTACTGGCGAAAATGGAAGTGTGTATTTTCATGTAGAAGAGGTAAAAGAGAAAGGAATTAAGCTGATTATTGGCGATACAGGCGTTGGGTTTTCAAATGAATTATCTGAAAAAATATTTCAACGCTTTTTTCAAATAGATAACAATCAAAACATCCTAAATCAAGGGAGCGGTATTGGATTATCCATTACGCAAGAGTTTGTAAAACTCCATGAAGGAATCATTTCAGTAGAAAGTGAAGAAGGTTTAGGAAGTATTTTTACGGTGTTTTTACCCCTTAAAAAGATGTCCAGAGAGGCTATTCTTGTACAAGAAACGTCACCCGACCCAGCACTCAGCCTAGCTCCTCTCCTACTTGAGGACGAGGGAGCTCATATAGATATTAAAATAGATAAGCCTGTCCTATTGTTAGTTGATGATAGTGAGGATATCAGAACGTATTTGAGAGAAAACCTAAAAAATAAATATAAAATAGTTGAGGCTTTTGATGGAAAACAAGGTTGGCAAAAGGCTCTTTCTTCACATCCAGAAATTATTGTGAGTGATATTAATATGCCTAATATGGATGGCATTGCTATGGTGAAAAAAATCAAAAGTGATGTTAGAACCAAGCATATTCCCGTTATTTTACTAACTGTGTTATCAGAGGAAATTGATCAACTGAAAGGTCTTGAAACGGGAGCTAACGACTACATGACTAAGCCCTTTAATTTCCAATTATTAGACATCAAAATAGGTAACTTGCTGGAATCTAATAATATAGTAAAGAATACTTATAGTAAACATATTACGATAGAAACGCCTAGTATTGCTGTTGTATCGGGAGATGAAAAGTTTTTATTAACTATTTCTAAGCACATTGAAGAGCACATCAATGAGACAAATCTATCCATTGAAGAATTAAGTAAGAAAATGAATATGAGTAGAAGTACTTTTTACCATAAAGTGCTAAGTCTAACAGGAGAAACTCCAGTTGAATATGTGAGATCAGTTAAACTCAAAAAAGCAGCTATCCTGCTAGAAAAAAGTGATTTAAAAATATCACAAATATGCTTTGATGTTGGATTTGCTAATACTAATTACTTTTCAAGGGCATTTAAAGCGAAATACAATGTATCTCCTTCGGAATATATCCAACAAAAGCGAAAATTGGGCTAGGGTTAAATAACATTACTAGTCTACTCCTTGGTTGGATATACATAAACGATTTATGCTATAAAATTAAATTTTGATAAATTTTTCAAACCACTTGTATTATAAATAGCCTACTAACAGGTACACAATTGATGAAATCGTGTACTTCTATACAAGCTAAAATTATGTTCCTAATAGTTATGGCTGAATATAAGCAGACTTAAGGACATCCTTTTGTATAAAAAAGCCAATCTGTTCAAGGTTGGCTTTTATTATGAATAATACTCTAGGTGCACAGCTATCATGAGTTTAGTCTTCTTTTTTAACAGCATATCAATTCATGTATATCTAACAATCGTCCCTCTTTAATAGCTATTTATGTAGTCTTTGTTACGAATATCTCTAGAACATAATTCATGGATCATGAATACACAGATGTACTGGTAACTAGTGATGTTTTATTACTTAGAACGATTACTTTATACGTCCCCAGAATCGGCTTATTTCTACTTTTATATGCCAAAATGCCTGATAGACTAGGTATAATAGCATAATAAGGCTATCAAATTGACATTTTGATAGTTATCAAAACATTTGGAACAAAAACTAAACGATTAGTGCTATTCAAATTTTACAACACAAGCTTACTTTGTGGAGTAATTTTATAATTATTATTAAATAAATCATATTTATTGTCCTATGAAGCAATTTGACTTACTCATTGTAACTGCTCGAAATAAACTATACTCACTTGTATGGCTTATCTCGCTTTTGATTGGGTTTTCGGCTTTTTCCTTAAAAGCCCAAACAGTAAAGGGGACGGTTAAGTCCACTACTGGAGAAACAATACCTGGTACTACTATCGCCATAAAGGGAACCACAAGAGGAACAACAGCTAACAAGGATGGTGCCTTTACGATTGCTTGTACTTCAAAGGAAACGTTGGTTTTTAGTTCGATTGGCTATAAGACACAGGAAATTCTACTAGGTAACAAAACGACGTTGAACGTCTTGCTAGAAGAAGTCCAAACAGCCTTGGGTGAAGTCGTAGTAGTAGGTTATGGTAAACAGCGGAAAGAAGGTGTTGTTGCCGCTGTGACGCAGACGACTGGTAAAGTGCTAGAACGTGCAGGAGGTGTATCAAGTATTGGTGCTGCTTTGACAGGTAACGTGCCAGGTTTGATTACTAGTGCATCAACAGGATTACCAGGGGGAGAAGACCCTACAATCATCATTCGTGGTATTAGTAGTCCAAATAACTCTGCTCCGCTTATTTTAGTAGATGGTGTTGAACGTCCAATGAACTCAGTGGATATTAGTTCGGTTGATGCCGTGACAGTTTTAAAGGACGCTTCAGCAACAGCCGTGTTCGGTTCAAGAGGAGCTAATGGTGTAATCTTGATCACTACAAAAAGAGGAAAGACAGGTAAAGCTACGATTAGAGCAACGGTAAATACGATTGTAAAATCAGCTTCGAAGTTACCCAAAAAGTATGATTCATACGATGGGTTGACAATTAGAAATCAAGCTATTGAATATGAGCTAGCTGCTAGACCAGATGGCTGGAGAAACATTTTACCAGAGGCAATTCTTCAAAAGTATAGAAATCCTGCAAATCTAGCAGAAGCAGAACGTTATCCTAATGTTGACTGGGAGGATGCGCTATTTAAAAAAGATGCAATTTCCAACAATGCTAACATCAATATCAGTGGTGGAACAGACTTTGTAAAATATTTTACGAGTGCAGATATCTTACACGAGGCTGATTTATTTAAAGTGTACGACAATAACAGAGGTTACAAGCAAGGATTTGAGTTTGACCGACTAAACGTTCGTAGTAACCTTGATTTTCAGTTGTCGTCAAGTACGTTATTAAAAACCAATATTTCTGGTTCGTATGGTGTGAGAAAAGCTCCTTGGGGCTTCACCGGGAATCAATATGGACCTTGGATTGATGCTTACAACGCTGCTCCAGATGCTATTTTACCAAGATACGCAGATGGCTCTTGGGGTTTTTACTCACCCAATGAACAAAAGGCAGAAAACTCAGCAAGAATACTTGGACTAGGTGGAATTGCCAATACTACAACTGCTCAGATAACAACGGATTTTTCGCTTGAGCAGGATTTGAGCAGACTAGTAAAGGGATTGAAATTTATAGGGAACATCTCTTTTGATAATACTTTCGTTGAAAGTAACCGAGGTATCAATGATTTGTTCAATGACGCACAGTTGAAATGGATAGACCCAGAAACGGGAAATGTAACCTATAAGCAAGTAGTAGATGGAGTAACAGGATTTGATTTTCAAGAGGGTGTAAGATGGTCACCAGCTGCTGGTAACATTGGTGCAAGTCAACGACGCTTATTCTACCAATTTCAGTTGAATTATGCAAAAACATTTGCAGGAAAACATTATTTGACTGCGATGGGATTGATGAACAGAAACGTATTTGCTAACGGAAGTATCGTTCCTACGTACAGAGAAGACTGGGTATTCAGAACAACTTATACGTTTAACAACAAGTTCACAGCAGAATATAATGGTGCTTATAACGGTTCAGAGCAGTTCGCTCCTGACTATCGTTTCAACTATTTCTCGTCTGGAGGGGTAAACTGGGTACTATCAAATGAGGAATTCATTAAGTCTGTAAAAGCTATTGATTTATTAAAATTGAGAGCTTCTTATGGGCAAACAGGGTTTGATAATCTTGGAATTAGATGGCCTTACTTGGATCAATGGAACTACGGCGGAGTAGCAAGATTAGGGACTACTGGTGAAGCAGCAGAACAAAGCCCATACACACAATACAGACAAACTGGAGTGGGTAATCCAACTGTTCAGTGGGAAGAATCAGAAAAATTCAATGTAGGGGTTGATTTTGAGTTGTTCAAAGGTTTGATAAAAGGTAAAGCAGATGTTTTTAGCGATAATAGAACCAAAATTTTGTTAGGAAATCGTCAAGATGTACCTTCTTATTATGGAGCAGCACCACCAGTAGCAAACTTAGGAGCAGTAAAGTCAAGTGGATACGAAGTTGAGTTACATTTTAGTAAATCATTGGGCAAATTTCGTGTATGGACTGATTTAAACATGACGCATACGCAAAATAAAATCATTGAAGCAGCAAACCCAGAGTTATTACAAGATTATCAAAAGACAGAAGGTAAAGCAATAAATCAGGAATACTCTTATGTTAGCGAAGGTAAGTATAATACTTGGGATCAGTTATACGGTAGTACAATACACAATGCTCAGGATAATCAAAAATTACCAGGCAACTTATACCTTGTAGATTATAATGCCGATGGTGTAATTGATGCACAAGACCGTATTCCTTATGGTTATACAAACTGGCCTCAAAACACGTACAATGCTACATTTGGATTGGACTGGAAAGGTTTGACTGCGTTTGTTCAATTCTATGGAGTAAACAATGTTACTCGTAATGTTGGATTGGGAAGTTTGGTAAATCAGAAAAACACAGTTTATCAAGAAGGTGCGTATTGGTCACCATCAAATCCTGATGGAATACCTATTCCTCGTTGGACATCAACACCAGCCGACTATTATCGTGGTACTCAGTACGTATTCGATGGTTCTTATGTACGATTAAAAAATGCAGAAATTGCTTACAGTTTCACGTCAGTAGCGAGTAGAAAATTAGGTCTTGCA
Organism: Flectobacillus sp.; assembly: GCA_023255485.1. Classification (GTDB taxonomy): domain Bacteria; phylum Bacteroidota; class Bacteroidia; order Cytophagales; family Spirosomataceae; genus JALRIJ01. The sequence goes on along the minus strand of JALRIJ010000042.1, from coordinate 8,698 downwards.
GGTTTAAGAATCTACTTGAACGGAAATAACTTAATAGCGTGGAGCAAGATGCCAGATGATAGAGAAAATAATTTTGGAGGGGGGACAGGCTTGGCTTCACAAGGTGCATATCCTACCGTTAAACGTTATAATCTTGGTTTAAACATCACTTTCTAATAAATCAAATCATGAAAAAGAAAATTAATATTTTAATTGCAGCTGTGCTCCTTTCCATGACTTCAGGATTAACCTCTTGTAAAGAGTTTTTGGACCGTGACCCGCAAGCTGCAGTATCTGATAAAGATGCCTATAAAAATTTTGTGAACTTTCAAGGATTTACAGAAGAATTATATCACACAATTCCTGACTTTTCTAACGGTTATTGGACAAGTTCATTCAACTGGGGAGATGATGAAATAATGTCAGTTTCAGCAGTGGGACATTTTGGACCAAAAATCGATAATGGTGACTTTTGGGGATGGCAAAGAAACTTTGACGGCTGGCAGGCTGGCTGGCTTGACCGAAATAACAACTCTACCAATGACGACCGTTTTACGAAGTCTCTTTGGGGATTGGGATGGTACGGAATCCGTAAAGCCAACATGGGACTCGCCAATCTTGATAAAATGAATGATGCAACTCAAGAAGAAAAGGATTTAATCAAAGGTCAGTTATTATTCTTCAGAGGTTGGTATCACTTCATGTTTATGCAGTATTTTGGTGGACTTCCATACATAGATACGGTTTTACCTGGTGATCAAAAGTTGACATTGCCACGTTTGAAATATAGCGAGTGTGCAGACAAAGCTGCCAAAGATTTTAGAGAAGCAGCAGATTTACTTCCAACAGATTGGGACGCTACTACAGCTGGTAAGAGAACATTAGGTAAAAATGTACTTCGTATTAATAAAATAATGGCTCTTGGTTATCTTGCCAAAAACTATTTATGGGCAGGAAGTCCGTTAATGAACTCTGTTTCAGGTGGTGGCAAAACCTACAATGTTGAGTATTGTAAAAAAGCGGCGGAAGCTGCAGCAGAATTACTTAAACTTTGTGAAAGTGGTCAAGCACCATACAGTTTAGTTCCGTTTGATAAATATTATACAAACTTTTATACTACTGGGCAAAACTGGGCAATTCCGGGAGCAACAGAAGCAATTTTCAGAGGACCATACTATGGTGCTCATGGAACAACTTACGGAACGGCAAAACAATACAGTCCACTTATCATCAGTGAAGGAGATACTAAATTTTTACCTACTGCTAATTATGTGGATATGTACGGTATGGCGAATGGACTACCAATTGCAGATGCCACAAAACCAGATCCAGTATCGGGATATAATCCAGAGTTTCCATGGAAAGGAAGAGACCCTCGTTTCTATAATGACATCATCTATGACGGGATAAAAATAGTGAATGGTAGTATTCCTAATGCCTCAGAAACCATCAACAGGTATGCAAATTTACATACAAAAGGGACGTATAGAGATGTTGCAACTGGAAGTAGAACAGGCTATTTGAATTATAAATTTGTTCCGAGATCAGCCAATAAGTATGACTTGGGATACAGTTATGATAAAAGTTTAAACATCCATCTCCCTTACATGAGACTTGCTGATGTTTATCTAATGTATGCAGAAGCTGCGGCACAAGCGTATGGTGGAGCGAATGGAAAAGCTTCAGGATATGCTAAAACTGCGGTAGAGGCCATCAATGTACTTAGAACAAGAGCAGGAGCTGGCCCAGTTGCTACACAGTTTTTGGGTAATATAGATGCCTTTATGGGAGAAGTAAGACGTGAAAGAGCAGTTGAACTTTCTTTTGAAGGACATCGCTTCAATGACCTCCGTCGCTGGTTATTATTGACAGAAAGTCCATACACTCTTAAAAAAGCTGTTGAGTTTGATAGAGCAGCTCCTCTTGATCCTACAAAAAGTGACAAGGATAACAAAGTGCTGAACTTTAGAGAAACATTAATCCTTGAGCGTAAGTTTACAGCCAAGCATTACTGGTTACCATTGAAGACGAATGATGTAAACTTGTACTTGGAATTCCAGCAGAATCCAGGATGGTAAGCATCTAACATGTATAAGGTGATGGTAGAGAGTGCTTCTACCATCACTACTATTCAATACTCAAACAGATAAACGAAAATTATGAAGTTTATAAAAATACTAACGATTTTGTGTACGCTATTAGCTTTATCAAATGCTAACAGCTTTGCACAAGATGTCTCGATTTTCAAAATCAAGGCTACCGTTCTGGGACTTGATAAGAAGCCCATTAGTGGAGCTACAGTAAGTTGCTCTGCCGAAAACAGTCAATCAACCATTACAGATGGGCAAGGAACATTCACGATAGACGTTCCAGCAGATGAAGTATTATCCGTATCTGCAACGGGATACCAAACCTACCACGTAACGGTAATAAAGCAGATAAGTGAAATTGTCATGCAGGTTGTACAAGAAGCTGACTATGTTCGTTTACCATTCCATGATGTTGAAAAAAGAGACCTGATGGGTGGAGTATCACAAGTAGATGTAAAAGAGTTAATTAATAAAAACTATTTCACCTTTCCTCTTGATGGAATGGAAACCCTAGTTCCCGGCTTTAATGGTAACAGTAATTGGGGGATGGGTAGTTACTTGTTCATGATTGATGGCGTACCTCGTGAACTTGGAAACGTAGCACCAACGGAAATTGACCAAATTGTATTTCTTAAAGGGGCTCATGCTGTGGCCTTGTACGGTAGCCGTGCAGCAAAAGGTGTAGTAAATATTATTACTAAAAGAGGAAAGTCTGGAAAAAGCACGTTGAATCTTCGAGTTAACAGCGGTATTGATCTTCCAAAAAGTTATCCAAAGTATTTAGGATCTGGCGAGTACATGACGCTATACAACGAAGCAAGAAGAAATGATGGATTGACTAATTCATACTCAGAAAATGATATATATAACTTCTCTTCTGGACGTAACCCGTATCGTTATCCGAATGTAGATTTCTATTCACCCGAATATCTGTCAAGTTCTTTCGGTCGCTATGATGCTACGGCTGAAATTGCAGGAGGAAATGAGCGAGTAAGATACTATACCAATATCGGTTATGCTACACAAGGTTCGTTCTTAAACTTTGGAGAGGCAAAAGCTAATAATACTTCAGACCGTTTAAATTTTCGTGGAAATATTGACGTAAACTTGAATGAATTTATTACACTGAATGCAGACGCTGCCGCTATTTTTAACACAGCAAGAGGGGTAAATACAAATCATTGGAATAATGCTGCTACCATAAGACCGAATAGATTTTCTCCTTTGATTCCGATTGATTTAATTGAAAAAGAAGATGCTGCTTCGCAAATATTATTAGGAAACAGTAACAATATCATAGACGGAAAATATTTTCTTGGAGGAACACAGTTAGACCAAACTAACGGAATTGCAACAACTTATGCAGGAGGAAATAGCCAAAGTGCAAACAGACAGTTTCAGTTTACGACAGGTATCAAGGCTGATTTGAGAAATGTATTAAAGGGCTTGAGTTTCAAAACTAATTTCTCTGTTGACTATGCTACTTCTTATACGTTGGCTTATAATTATACTTACGCAACGTTTGCTCCTACTTGGAATAACTACAGTGGAACAGACCTAATCAGTAGTCTTACCGTGTATGGACAAGATACAAAATCAGGGACACAAAATGTAAGTAACAACACATATCGCCAAACAATTGCCTTTTCTGGTCAACTAAACTATGAGAAATCAATTGGTGAAAAACATAATCTGACCGCAGTTTTGTTGGCGAACGGATTTCAACAATCTGCATCGGCAGTTTATCACAGAACGAGTAATGCAAACTTAGGCTTCTTGGCAACTTATAACTTTGACCATAAATACTACGCTGATTTTAGTGCTGCTTATGCGGTTTCAGCCAAATTGCCAGAAGCAAACAGAGCCGCTTTATCTCCTTCACTTTCATTGGGTTGGAGAATTAGTCAAGAAAATTTCTTGAAAAACTCAAAAGTAGTGGACGATTTGAAGCTAACAGCATCAGCTAGTATTCTAAACACAGACTTGGATATAAACGATTATTTTTTATATCAAGGAATTTACACAAATTTAGGAGATTGGTATGGCTGGAAAGACGGTACAGGTTTTCAATCAACGGTATCTCGTAGAGGCGATAACCCAAACATGGTTTTCCCACAGAGACAAGAGTTAGCGTTAGGAATTGAAGGTTCGTTTTTTAAGAAATTATTAACGTTAAACACCTCATTTTTCTACAATAAAATCAAAGGAAATATTATCCAATCGAGTATCTTATTTCCAAGCTATTTTCAAACAGGTCAGCCTGGCGGATTTTTATATTCATCGTTTATTCCTTACGTGAATTATAATGAAGATGAAAGAATCGGATTTGATTTTGGAGTAAATGTTAACAAAAGAGTTGGCGAGTTAAATATGTCGTTGGGATTGAATGGTACTTATTACGATACAAAAGCAACAAAAAGAGCAGAAATATACGAAGATGCGTATCAGAATCGTCAGGGTAAAGCACTTGATGCGATGTGGGGTTTACAAAACTTAGGTTTCTTCCAAGACCAAAGCGATATTCAAAACTCTCCTTCACAACAGGCACTTGGACCAGTTAAACCTGGTGACATTAAGTACAAAGACCAAAACGGTGATGGTATAATCAATCAACGTGATGAAGTTTTCTTAGGGAAAGGTGGCTTTTTTGGTACACCAACGACCATTGGGATAAACTTTACGGCACAGTGGAGAAAGTTGACCTTCTTCGCACAAGGTACGGGTAGATTTGGTGCAAGTGCGATGCGTCAGGGTTCATATTTCTGGGTATCAGGAGAAAACAAGTATTCTGAAGTAGTAAGAAACCGCTGGACAGAAGCCACGAAAGCAACTGCTACTTACCCAAGACTTTCGACTCTAGCAGGAACTAATAACTTCCGCTCTTCCGACTTTTGGATTTATAAAACCGATAGATTTGACTTGACGAAAGTACAAATCTCTTACGATTTGACGAGTTTGTTAAAGACGAAATCACTGGTTAAAGAATTTGGTGTATATGTGAATGGGTTTAATTTACTAACAGTTTCACCACAAAGGGAAATTTTAGAATTGAATGTTGGAAGTGCTCCACAAACACGATTATTTAACTTAGGCGTAAAAGCCCTTTTCTAAATTTTAAACTAATGTCGAAATATTATATCATGTCACATAAAATAAAAGGAATATTACTAATGCTGGTGTCTGTCTCGGTCTTCCTCAGCGGATGCCAAGACCTGATCGAACCTGCCCAAGAAAACAATAGACAACTGGAGGAAACTGCGTACTTACCCAATGATGCACGTTTTCCTTATGGTATCTTAATGAATGGGTATAATCGAATTCCAACAAATTTTTGGTCATTTAATGACGTTGCTACTGACGATGCCGTAACCAACGACCAAGCAAATGGCTATCTAAGAATTGCTACGGGTCAGTGGACTCCTGCTAACAACCCTGCAGACCAATGGACAAACTGTTATACAGGAATCCAATACGTAAACTTGATGTTAGGAGAAGTGGACAAAGTTCAATGGGTAGCTGATGCTGGTGCAAGTAAATTATTTGGAACTCGTATCAAAGGGGAAGCTTACGGATTACGAGCATTGTTTTTGTTCAATTTACTTCAGTCACATGGGGGCATTGGCAAAAATGGAGCGATGTTGGGCGTACCCATCTTGACGAAGGCTCAAACTACTTCTGATAGCTATAATTTACCCCGTGCATCATTTGATGATTGCATGAAGCAGATTTATCAAGATTTGGATAGTGCAGAAGCTAAACTTCCCTTAGATTATATCAATCTTTCTCCAGGGCAAGAAAACCTGATTCCATCTAAATATGGTAAAGTAAGCATCGAACAATACAACCGTGCTTTTGGAATCACGTTCAGTGGTTTGATAGCTGGACGTATCATCAAAGCAATTCGCTCAAAAGCTGCTCTCTTGGCTGCCAGTCCTGCCTTCAATGCAGGTAATGCAAGTAAATGGACTGATGCTGCTAATTATTCAGCAGCAGTTCTTAACCTAAATGGAGGTTTAAGTGCTATTGTTCCTAGTGCAGCAAGCGGTTTGACATGGTATTCAAACACGGCAGAAATTGGAACATTGAAAGATGGTGCTAATCCTCCAGAGGTGTTGTGGCGTAATAACTGGAACGAAAATAGAGATTTAGAAACAGCGAACTTTCCGCCAACCCTATTCGGAAATGGTAGAATTAATCCAACACAAAATTTAGTAGATGCGTTTCCCATGCTGAATGGTTATCCAATAAGTGACCCTAAAAGTGGATACGTTGCTAATAACCCATATACTAATCGTGACCCACGTTTGAGAATGTTTATATTGGTAAATGGACAAACTTCGGGGGTAAACAACACGGCGATAAACACCGCTGCTGATAGCCCAACCAACGATGGCTTAACCGTTGCGGCAACATCGACAAGAACGGGATATTATCTGAGAAAATTGTTACGTCAGGATGTCAACTTAAACCCAACATCGGCTACCAATCAGCGTCATTACAAACCACATATTCGTTACACTGAAATTGCCTTGAATTATGCAGAAGCAGCCAACGAAGCATTTGGTCCAACGGCAACAGGAAGTAATTCTTACTCAGCATACGATGTGATTAAAGCGATTCGTAGAAGAGCAGGGATTGGTTTGACTAATAACGATGAATACCTTGAAACTGCCAAAAATAGTAAAGAATCAATGCGTGCGTTAATTCGTAACGAAAGACGTTTAGAGCTATGTTTTGAAGGTTTTAGATTCTGGGATTTACGTCGTTGGAATAGTGATTTAACAGAAAGTGCAAAAGGCGTGAGTATTCGTAACGGTAATGTTTACACGATTATTCCTTCGGTGGAGTCAAGGTCGTATCAAAATTTTATGAAATACGGCCCTATTCCATACTCTGAAATTTTGAAGTATTCAGCATTAGAACAAAATCAAGGCTGGAACTAAATTCTTATTAAATTACTATTAAAAAATATTATATATGAAAAAAGTGGTTTTAATGTTGGCAATAACCCTAATAGGTCTTATTTCCTGTAACCAAGAAGCTGTATTTCCTGATTTCAAATACCAAACAGTGTATTTTGCCTATCAGTATCCAGTTAGAACGATTACGTTAGGAGAAGATGCTTTTGTAAATACGGATTTGGATAATGCCAAAAAGTGCCAAATCTATGCGGCAACTGGAGGTGTTTATGAAAGTAAAAATAACGTATCTATCAAGGTAGAAGTTGATAATACATTACTCGGAAACGGTTTATTGTTCAGTGCTGGTAATGAAGTACTTGCCATGCCAAAGGAATACTACACATTAGCGTCAGATAAAATTGCGATTCCAAATGGGACGCTGGCTGGTGGTATTGACGTACAACTAACGGACTCATTTTTCGCAGACCCAAAAGCAATCAAGAATACGTATGTAATTCCTTTGAAAATGACAAGCGTCTCAGGTGCAGATTCAATTTTGAATGGAAAGCATTTTATTCTATATGCGGTTAAGTATGTTAATCCTTGGCACGGTAATTATTTGAGACGTGGACGTGATGTTGTTTCTGGTACTGTCAATCAAACAATTGTTCGTCATGCACAATATGTTGAACAGGACGAAATCAACAAACTATCAACTAAGTCTTTAAACGAATTGAATTTTCCGGTAACCGTAAAAGACAAAGATGGTAGAAACCTTTCAGTAACCTTAGTTTTAAAGTTTGACGAAACTGGAAAATGTACTATCTCTTCTGGAACAAGCGGTTATACAGCAACAGGTAGCGGAGCGTTTGTTAAAAAAGGCGAGAAAAAGAGCTGGGGAAATAAAGACAGAGATGCTCTTTATTTAAAATATGACATCAATCTTGCTGGAATAAATGTTTCCTCAAGCGATACTCTAGTAATGCGTGATCGTGCTGTGACATTTGAAACGTTTACTCCAATCGCAAAGTAATCAGTTAATTAAATACTTATAACTTTTAATTACATGAACAAGATATATAAAGTAGTACTAGGGTTGACCTCTTTGTTGGTGGCCTCATGTGCCAAATACGAGGCACTTGAGTATAGCGTAACAAAACCAGAAACCGCTATAATTCAAGAAGATATAGATTCGTATCCTGCCTTGAAATCGTATATCAACAGAACGGCAAATCCTAACTTTAAATTTGGGGTTGCTCTCTCTTTGGCCGACTATAACAACAAAAATGTAATGTATCGTTTGGCTAATAAAAATTTCGATGAAATTGTATTAGGCTACGAAATGAAACATGGTGCGGTGGTTCAGTCAAATGGAAATTTGTCGCTTGACAACGTAACTAAATTACTGGAAAACGCAAAAGCGTCAGGAACTTCGGTGTACGGACATACATTATGCTGGCATGCCAATCAAAATGCGACTTATTTGAAAAGTATCATTGCTCCTGATATCACTGCATCAACTGGCCCTGGTTGGGACTTAATCACGGCTGCTGATTTTGAAGGGAATGCTACCAATAACTTTGAAGCCAATGCCAATGCAGTGACATCATACACTGCCTCTGGTGGGGGTGCTAACGGAGTTGGAAGAGCATTGAAAATAACAAATGCCAGTGTTAGAGCCAATGACTGGGAAGCTCAACTTTTTATAAAGTTTGCTCCTGCGGCTGT
>JALRIJ010000429.1 GCA_023255485.1 Flectobacillus sp. | reverse complement strand
ACCGTAGGTTTTGCTAATCCTCCTTACATCAACATTGGAGAAATGACGAACAAAGGTTTTGACTTAGGGGTAAACTACCGTGATAAAGTAGGCAAATTGACGTATGACTTAGGCTTAAATGTTTCGCATTACAAAAATAATGTGGATAAGTTAGGGGATAACGCATTGTTCTCTATCGCAGGGGCTCAGGCTCGTGAGCAACGTTTAACACGTACACAACAAGGTTTACCATTGTCTTATTTCTACGGATATAAAGTAGCAGGTATTTTCCAAAATGCAGCAGAAGTTAGTTCAAGTGCTTCGCAAAACTTTGCTTCAAGTGCCGACGGTGTAGGTCGTTTCAAATACGAAGACGTAAATAAAGATGGTAAAATTGATGCAAATGACCGTACCATCATCGGAAGTCCGCACCCAGATTTTACGTATGGTTTCAATGTTAATTTAGCCTACGAAGGATTCGATTTAGCGGTATTCTTACAAGGTTCTCAAGGAAACAGTATTTATAACTTCACGAAATACTTTACTGATTTTGCAGGCGTATTCTATCAAAGTGGAAAAGGGACAAACATCTTGAATGCTTGGACTCCAACCAATACCAACACGATGGTTCCTAAATTATCGTCAGGAACGCCAAATGGTGAAACAGAAACAAACAGCTATTTCGTAGAAGACGGTTCTTACTTACGTTTGAAAAACCTTCAAATTGGTTATACGCTTCCAAAAGCTATCGTAAGCAAATTAGGTCTTGAGCGTTTGAGAGTGTATGTACAAGGTCAAAACTTGATTACATTCACGAAGTACACAGGCTTAGATCCAGAATTGAGTTTACGTTCATTCTCCGCTTCAGACGCTCGTACAACCAACTTGGACATAGGTGTTGACAGAGGTTCGTATCCAGTAGCTAAAACCCTTTTAGTAGGTTTGAACTTAACGTTTTAATTCCATTTTCGATAGACTATCAAGGAGTTAGCTTGTTTTTCTACTCAACTTGTTAGTCTATAGCTAAGATAACAATACTCAAAATGAAAAAAATAGTAGTTTCTATATTAACGATTGCAACGCTTATGGGCGTGTCATCGTGTAGTAATTATCTCGACGAAATGAAGCCACAAGGTGCTTTGTCGGCCGAGACATTAGCCACCGAAACAGGGGTGACGGGTTTATTAACAGGGGCTTATGCTGCCATTGATGGATACTTAGAACACCCTTTTGCTTATACAAAATCGTTCCCTTGGCACGCTGCTCCATCTAACTGGATTTATGGTAGTGTGGCTGCGGGTGACTCGCACAAAGGTTCTGACCCAGGTGACCAGTCGCAAGGAAATATGATTGAAGATTTTACGGCTACTTCTGCGAACGAATTTGTAAGAGGAAAATGGTGGCATTCGTATGAAGGTATCAATCGTTGTAACAATACCTTGCGTGCTTTAGCCTTGGCAAAAAAGAACAATACCATTTCGGCAGAAAGAGCAAAAACGGTAGAAGCAGAGGCTCGTTTCTTGAGAGGTCATTACCACTTTGAAGCGAAGAAAATGTGGAATAACGTTCCATACATTGACGAAAACGTGACTGATCCACGTGTGCCGAATGATAAAAACATCTGGCCAAATATTGAAGCAGATTTCAAATTTGCGATGGAAAACCTTCCTGCAAAACAAGCAGAGGTTGGACGTGCTACCAAATGGGCAGCTCAGGCGTATTTAGCAAAAGCGAAAATGTTCCAAAATAAGCACAGCGAAGCCTTGCCACTATTGAATGCGATTATTCAAAGTGGTCAATATTCGTTAGCAAAAAATTATAGCGAGAACTTCAACGCAGAAACGAATAATAATACTGAATCAATTTTTGAAATTCAGTACTCTGTTAACGACGGTGCTACAGAAGGACAAAACGGTGGTTTTGCAGAAGCATTGGCATTTCCTTTTGCTAACAGTGGTGCTCCATCGGGTTGTTGTGGTTTTCACCAACCATCTCAAAACTTGGTGAACGCTCACAAAACAGATGCAAATGGTTTACCATTGTTCAGTACTTACAATGCAAGTGATTTGAAAAGTGATTTAGACGGAGGTAAGTATTTGAAGAGTTCTGAAAGCTTTACGCCAGACCGTACTACGCCTATCGACCCAAGATTAGACTGGTCAGTTGGTCGCCGTGGTATTCCTTATTTAGACTGGGGCTTACACCCAGGACAAAGCTGGAT
>JALRIJ010000428.1 GCA_023255485.1 Flectobacillus sp. | reverse complement strand
CTGCAATATCCATGTCAGGGGTTTGTTTATTGTTGATAAACTCGGCCGTTTCGCCAAGGTGCTGGTCGATGAACATCACCTCACCCGAGTTGATATGTTTACGAAGGGTTGCATCGGTTTGGAAAGGCATACGTTTGGCTAAAACACCTGCTTCTGCTAATTGACCGTCGAGGTCATGTCCTAAAGAAGCTCCTGTAATCAGGGTGATTTGTAGCCCATTTTTATCTTTTCGTTCGGCAAGAGCTTTTAGCACTGCTTTACTGTCACCAGCCCGAGTAAAACCACTTGAACCGACGAGCATGCCGTCTGTGAAAAATTGAGCGGCTTCTTCTGCCGTAATGATTTTTTGAAGTAAACTAGCTTGTTGAATTCGATCTTGGTACATGTTCTTAGGGGGATAAGTTAACCGCCGCCAAGTTGCTGTGAATCAGGACTAGATAGAATGATAATAGTTAGTTATTAAAATGATAAATGAGCGAGGTGTATGAAATAGGGGTAAGTTTTGAGTTTAGGGGGAGACTAACCCTGACAGCGGTCGCAGACCCTGTCAGGGTTGGAGGGTGAAATGTTATTGGCTTTTGAAAAGTTACTGTGTGTTGTAAGGCAGATAATTCGATTTGACCTATTTCCTACTTCCAAGACTTATCATGCAAGTCAAATGTTCTTGGTTTCAATGGTTTTTGATTTTTTTGTATTTCTTTCTCTTCCATTTCTTTTAATTTATGTTCAAGTAGTGAAAGTCTGTATTCTAGGTCATTTACTTTTTTCTTCAAGTCGTCTATTTCCCCATTTGAACTAAAAGAGTTTGAAGAGATACGTCTAAATGTCAAAGCATCATTTTTTAGGTTATCACTATTAAAGCCTAGGCTATTGACTAAATCATTTTTGCTGGCTATTTGACGACCCTGAAACAATAAGATTGGTAGCAATAGAAAATAGCTTTTGTTTTTGAATAATAACTTTGGAATATCTTTCATGATGAATTATCAATTTTGTGTTTTTAGTTATAGAGCCTGTTTGAACTCTTGTAGAACCACGTGCGTAAGCAATGAATATATACTGTTTGAGCACAGAATTTATTCACCCGCTAAGTGGAATAGTTGGTCAGTAACTAAGTCTTTTTAAAGTTTATCAAGTTATTCATTTTTCTTTTGAGGAAGTAACCCTTTTTTGATTAATAGTTTGATTACATTCTGTCGGTCTTCTTCTTTTAAGTCAATTCCTGCACCATAAATAAAAGGGCCTGGTCTGCCACTCCAACCAATACCAAACGCCCTAGGAGGATAGTTCGCCCTAGTACCTTGAATCTTTAGTACCCCGTTTTTATCCCTCTGAAAATCAAATCAACACAGGGATAAATATGTTCTTCATCAACATATATTTTATCCATAATTTCAAAAATGACTGCTTCTCTACCGAGGACTGGAGGCAGAGAAACCCATTGGAATTCAATTTCGTGGAAGTCAAACTTCGTACTACGATAGATTTCTGCTGTTTCAATTAATTCATCAATGGTCTTATTGACGAAATGATAAAAGTCTTCAAACGACATAATGTTGTATTGTTAGGGTAGCACTTTTTTAAAAGTCTCACAACTCACACCATCCCCCTAAATTTGTGCAACGCTAAAGGGCTGAATACTAAAATTTACCCATATATTTTCTTGAAGATAGGGTTCGTTATCCATCCAATCTTGGAGTTGACTTTCATCTTCAAATTGGAGAACCATCGTAGAGCCAATTATCTTGCCTTCGTTATCTAACATCGTTCCACCAAGGATGAAATGTCCTTCTTTTTTTAGTTTTTTTGCCCCTTCTAAATGAAAAGGTCGTACTGCCATTCGCCTTGCTAAAGCATGTTCATCCGTGGCATCGTAGGCGGTTATTAGGTATTGTTTCATGATTTGTCAATTGTGTTAAGTCCTCCGACGTATTTTACCACATAGTACCAAGACATAGCTGTGTCTTCATAACTTATTTACGCCTATAAAGATACAATTTAAAAGAACATACAGCTTGCAAATCTGTTCCCATGTCGGACTAGATTACGAATCTAGCCAGCAGCGTCCTAACCCTAACAGGGTCGTTGACCGCTGTCAGGGTTAGGATGATGGACGACTCGTTTATTTCAGTACTTTGGTCAGGAACTCGTCGATGTATTTAATCGTCGGTTCAAACCACGGATTGAATAAACAGAAAGAG
>JALRIJ010000427.1 GCA_023255485.1 Flectobacillus sp. | reverse complement strand
CCTCCTGCTATCATAGAGCCAGCAAAAGCATAGGTAAAAAACTGCGGATTTTTGAAAATTCCCCAAAAGGTTTTCGTAATATCGGCTGGAGCGAGGGACAAACTAGGGTCTGCTTCTTTGGTTTCGGGCAAAAAGAAAAAGACCGAAAGCAACAGAAAAAGCCCAATGCCTCCCTGTAACCAAAATACTGAAGGCCACCCCATCGTCACAATTAAATAACTACCCACAGTAGGGGCAATCATGGGCGAAACACCGAGTATAAGAATGAGGATAGAAAATATTTTGGCACTTTCATGCACAGGAAACACATCTCGTACAACGGCTCTGGATGCGACCATGCCCACACAACCACCCAACGCTTGCAATAAGCGTAAGCCAATGAGTAATTCGATACTTGCCACCCATGCACAAGCAACCGATGCCAACGCATAAATCGTGAGTCCTATCAGTAAGGGCTTTTTGCGTCCAAAACGATCGAGCAAAGGACCATAAAGCATTTGACCGATAGAAATGCCTATAAAAAAACTAGACAAGGTATAAGATACATAGTCCACCGTTACGCCTAAATCTTTGGCAATAATCGGGAAACCTGACAGATAAGTATCTATGGAAAAAGGGCCGATGGCAGACAATAGACCCAGAATGACAATTAATAGAGAACGATTAGGAATCTCAATCCTTTTCTCTTCTATATCCATGTTTGATGATGTTTTTGGAATGGTTGACTTATTTGCTACGAAGATAAGTACAAAGAATAAGTAATTTATTGAAGCTGTTTAAACTTTCTTGGCAGGAGTGAATGAATTTTCCCACTAGGTAAAATTATTGAGTTCACGGATAGCAACGCTGTAGGTAACTTAACTCGGAAAGCGTATTTTCTACTAAATAATCAAGTCTAAATAACAGGATTGAACATTTTTAATCATTACGATTTTCAAACAACGAAAGAATGCACAAGCGAAGTACCTGTGCATTCCTAATCCTGTCCTATAATCCTGTTGATTTTTCCATTGCCTCGGTATAACGAGTGCCCATGATTTTAATTTCTTCAGAAGCTTTTGTTAGTTCTTCTAGTTCGTCAGACGATAACTGAATGTTAACGGCTCCGTTATTTTCAAGTAAACGGTGGATTTTGGTTGTCCCAGGAATGGGTACAATCCACGGTTTTTGAGCCAGCACCCAAGCCAGTGCAATTTGTGCGTGCGTAGCGTTTTTCAATTCAGCAAATTTGCCAATTACGTCTAACAGCCCCTTATTGGCTAGACGAGCCTCCTCCGTATATCTTGGTAAAATAGCTCGAATATCCCCCGCATCAAAGGTTTGTTTTTCGTCAATTTTACCTGTCAAATAGCCTTTTCCTAGTGGGCTAAAAGGGACAAAACCAATGCCTAATTCTTCAATAGTCGGGATAATTTCCACTTCATGCTGACGAGTCCAGAGCGAGTATTCACTTTGCAAAGCCGATACTGCTTGTTCAGCATGAGCTTTACGAATCGTGCCGGCACCTGCTTCCGAAAGTCCAAAATACTTCGCTTTACCCTCTTTAATCAAGTCTTTTACCGTTCCTGCCACCTCTTCGATAGGCACATTCGGGTCAACACGGTGTTGATATAGCAAATCGATACAATCAATGTCTAAGCGTTTTAGAGAAGCCTCCACTACTCGTCTAATGGTTGCTGGACGGCTATCAACCCCCAACATCTTTCCATCCACGATATTGAATCCAAATTTCGTAGCAATCTGCACCTTCCCTTTAAACGGAGTAAGAGCCTCTCCTACAATTTCTTCATTGGTATAAGGGCCATAGACCTCTGCGGTATCAAAAAACGTTACTCCCTCCTCTACCGCTTTCCGAATCAGTGCGATGGAGTCCTCTTTCGGAGGAAAAGGAGCATACCCAAAACTCATCCCCATACAACCTAAGCCTAAAGCAGAAACCTCTAAGCCACTATTACCTAATTTTCTTGTTTGCATGATGCTATCATTGTTTAAAACCTTAGACCAAAATTACGAGATTCACCTAAAAAGGAATAACGAAAAAGAAACGATAACTTACGAAAATCAAATATAAGAAAATACATTCCAATACTTAATTTTAATTACTTAATTTTCAGATTGGGAATCAAAGGGACACTCTCTATGAGTTCGAGCGATTTAACCATTGCTTTCGTTTCTTGCTTATATTTTAGGAAATGAGGTGTCTGA
>JALRIJ010000426.1 GCA_023255485.1 Flectobacillus sp. | reverse complement strand
CCGTTCGTAATAGAGGCTATTTATTTGGCGTTTTAATTCCTTTACCGACCATGTTCCATTGATACAACCTACCTCATAAAAGGTGCGTTTAAAATCATCTTCGATACCAATAAGTAATTCTATATGACTGTACGAAAGACTCATCAAAATCTTTTCGGCAGGCACTTGATATTCGTCTAATTGTTGTCCTTTGGTCCCTAAAACTGGTGTTTTTTCAGATTGTGGGGACGGCAACCCCACAATTGGCAAAGTTGTATCTTGTGCTAAATTGAGCACAAGATTTTTATCCGTGATATATTGAGCAATTTGCGGATAGAGCTGATAAAAATCTTTGAATCGATACAAGGAACGGCGGTCTATTCCCCTAATCTTTTTAAGGCGTAATGCCATTTCTTCAAACAATTTTTGACCATACACCGCTCTATCTTCACCATGTAATTATGGCTTGTATTAATACGTCGAACTTCATTGTAACAAAGTTTTAAGTTGTTCTAACAATCCAGCACGTTCAGCGTCTAGAGCTTCTATTTCGCTAATAATCGTGCTAGGAGCAACATAGTTTTTCTGCTCATATACTACCTCTTTGTAGCGATTGATACTTAAATCGTACTTATTTTCACGAATTTCATCCACAGGCACCATAAAACTCTGGTCAGTACAGCTACGAGTACTCTCAGCACCAAGATTATGGTAACGAGCCACTATATCAGGAATATTATTTGCCTCAACAGGTTGACGCTTATCGTCAAGGCTATAGCCATCGGCTTGCATATCATAAAACCATACGTTGTCAGTACCACCACTATCAGTTTTTGTAAAAACTAAAATAGCGGTGCTTACTACCCCAGCGTAGGGCTTAAAAACGCCACTTGGCATCTAGCTAACTGCCTGTAATTTTTGACGGTCAATAATCTCGGTACGTACTTGTTGATGAGCTTTACTACTACCAAAAAGTACGCCATCAGGAACAATTACGGCAACATGACCACCCAATGTTAATCCTTTCAAGATAAGAGCTAAAAACAATAATTCCGTTTTTTTGCTATCTATTACACTTAGAATTTTGCCATCAACGGCCTCATGGTCGAGACTACCCTTAAAAGGCGGATTGGCCAAGATAAGCGATGCTTTTTCGGTAAAACCCGTATTCGCTTCACTCAAGGAGTCCACATCAAAAAGTTGCGGATTTTCAATTCCATGTAGCATCAAGTTCATACCCCCAATACGAATCATGGTAGGGTCAAACTCCATGCCCACAAACATCCGATTTTGGAAATGCTCTTTTACTGAATCCGAATAAAGCTCCGTTTCGTAATGCTCACGAATATATTCCCCTGCTACCGTCAAGAAACCAGCCGTACCACAACTTGGGTCACAGATAACATCTTCAAGAGTGGGTTGGGTCATGTCAACCATCTATTTAATGATATGGCGAGGCGTGCGAAACTGCCCATTTTGTCCTGCTGAAGCAATTTTACTGAGCAAATATTCATACACATCGCCTTTAGTGTCACGGTCGCTCGTGTCGATATTCGGTTAAACATAGTGATGAATACAAAATAAGCACATTTGTATGATTATTTGCATTCTCCATGAAAACAATCCGCAGATAGTTATTATTCTAAGATAACTCAATGTGTAAATATACCTGTAAATCAGGTTTATTTATTTACTTTGATTTATTTACCTGATTTATTTACTCAAAAGATATGAATTTCTGATTTTTTTAGAACGGAGCGAAAAAGTAAAGAAAACGGATGATTTGTTGCCGAGGACATTACTGTGTAATATATTGGAAAACTAGCTTTAGCTTCTTGGTTAGTGACATTTTTGCTGTAATAGGCAAGCCTATCCGCAAGATGCTTTTTGAATAGGAACAAAGTACAAACGCTAATTTTAATGAAGGAAGCACCGCCATGCTTCCCTCATACTCCTCTCAGCCCTCTCCTCTATTACTAGTACTAAATAAACATAACTTACGATTAACAGAAGTAGCTTTATAAATGGTAAGTAGAGACCTTTATTGATTCGTAAACGAGCTATTAAGTGTTTGATTAACTAGCTTCACTATCTTTGACTCAGTTTTAAGCTGTTTCAACACTCTTGAGTATAGATGACTCAAACATTTTAGGTAAATAATTTTGTAGAAAGAGTATCATTCCTGTCATTTTTCCTACTGGATTAGATAGTTTTGGGTCGTTTGTATTAA
>JALRIJ010000425.1:1973-2215 GCA_023255485.1 Flectobacillus sp. | reverse complement strand
CGAAGGTATTATCAACCACCAAAGGAAGGTCATATTTTTTGGCCAATGCCGAAAAGGCTTCAAAATCAGTAACACTAAAGCTTGGATTTCCAATGGTTTCTAAATAGATAAATTTAGTTTTATCATCAATCAATTTTTCAAAACTAGCCACATCGTCGCCATCGGCAAAGCGTGCTTCAACCCCAATGTTTTTGAAGGAGTTTTTAAACTGATTGTACGTTCCGCCATATAAGAAAGAGGTG
>JALRIJ010000425.1:0-1963 GCA_023255485.1 Flectobacillus sp. | reverse complement strand
TGGTAATAAAGTTATCGCCTACCGTGGTAATATTATTGATGGCCACAAATTGAGCCGCATGACCAGAGCTTACTGCCAAGGCTGCTACGCCACCTTCGAGGGCTGCTATTCGTTTCTCAAAAACATCACTTGTTGGATTCATGATTCGGGTGTAGATATTCCCGAATTCTTTCAAAGCAAATAAATTAGCTCCATGTTCTGCATTATTGAACACATAAGAGGTCGTCTGATAAATGGGTACAGCACGAGCATTGGTAACAGGGTCAGGCGTTTGTCCAGCGTGTAATTGAAGTGTTTCGAATCTCATATTGTTGCATGGGTGTATGCTATTCACCCGTTTATCGTTTGTTTTTGAATGGTTTTTGTAGGTTTAAACCGTAGGATTTCCTTATTTCTTTTTTCTCAAATCTATGTTTTGAAAATAAAATAATCGGATAATGTCTATGTTTTTGAACTTCGTATCGGCTACCAGTTGCTGATATACATTAGAATAACTTGCTTGCAAATAGGCGGTTTTACTGAAATAGTAAGCCAAGCCTATAGAAAAACGATTTTGGTCAAAAGGAAAATAAGTACCTCGGGTATCTGCCGTTGGAAAATTGATAAAAATCTCATCGCTTGCAACAGCCGCTAAGGTATTGGGAGCAATTCCTTTTTTTGATAGCGGAACGGTAACTAAGAAGTTGCTTCGTAAACGAATATCAAATTTATAGCCTTCACCTAGTTCGTTGTCGTTCTTGAGTCGATGTCTAAATCGTTCTTCTAAACGTACCCAACTCATGGTTTTAGCCTTACTTAATTGCCCATGATACTGGACTTGTTGCCAAATTCGATGCTCTGGCTGTGAAATATTCGCATGTCCTTCATCAGGGAAACTATTGGTATATCCATAGCCATTACTGAGTTTAACATCGTCATTTATATAGTAAGTGAGTCCTATCCGTCCCAATGCTTTGGAAGCATCGTTGATATAGTGATTGGTAGTACGATAATGAAGGTCTAGCCATAAGCCCCATTTATCGGTAAACCTGGTTTGGTTAAAATAGCCTAGCCAAAGCTGATTTTCCTGTGATATTTCTGGGATTGTTTGTGCATTCAAATTGCTTATCACTAGTAATAAAAAAAAAATCGTACTACTTTTTTTCATGAATAATCGGTGGTTGATGCTGTAATAAAACACTTACCAACGCTTCATAGAAGTTACTGACTACTAACTAAAAGTTGTTGGTAAATGAGGTTGCTTAATTTAGGACTAACTTTTGGAGCATTACTCCTAGAAAAACTAGATGAACACTGCCCACAATAGACCATACGATGATTTCTTCAAATAAAACAGAGTCCGTAACTGCTGTTATTGATTGTTTGATAGCTTCCATAATGTGTTAATTTTAAGAGTGATTGGATATACCGTATAGTATTTTGAAATACTGTTCTTTAATCGTTTTGAAAAATAAGCTGATAAAGGTTACCAGAATGATTAAGCTTGTCTGATTAATCATATTAGGAAACAAGCTGATACTAATCGGGATGAATAATAACAAGCGGCTATATTCTAGGTAAAATACCCAACGGCGTTGTTCTAAAATAGCTCCACAATTAACCAAGGTCACCAAGATAATTAAGGACGTAAACACCTGAACAAGTGTCGGTAATTGCTCTTGATTATAGATGAGATAAAACAAGGAGATTAACACTACACTAATCTGAATGACGATATAATTTCTAAATCTAGTAGAGCTTACTTCGTTGGCACTTTGTACCAAGAACTTGGGCTCAAGGAGCTCCCTTATGTTAGGGTCTAAGGTCTCGGGCTTACTCAATAGAATGCGTAATTTTCCTTTTAAGCTCGGCGTTTGCTTGCACGCATACAGTAATTCCAATAGGTAATGAAAATGTTGCCACAGAAAACTATAGCTCTTGATAGGTTTGGTAAGTCCATAAACGGGTTCTTCTACTTCTTCGG
>JALRIJ010000424.1 GCA_023255485.1 Flectobacillus sp. | reverse complement strand
ATTTTCCCTTCCGACTTATTGAGTCGTTTGGAGGTAACCAAAACTTTAACTCCCAATTTAGAAGGCGATGCCATAGGAGGTGTCGTAAACCTGGTGATGAAAGACGCACCTACTCAGTTGGAAATAAGGGCTAATTTGGCTTCGGGTTATAACGAATTGTCTACGAACGGTGGTTTTTCGAGTTTCAATAAAGGACAAATTGCTACGAAATCACCCTACGAAATCAATGGAAGTTCCTATTATGCCACACCAAATGACTTTGCCAAGGCAACGACGGCTATCAAAACACAAATGCCATTGCCCAACATCGTGGGAGGCTTGTCCATTGGCAATCGCTATGTTCACAACAAATTAGGGATCATCCTAGCGTTGAGTTACCAGAATACCAACCGTGGGAGCAATAGTAGTTTTTACTCTTCAACGGTCTATGATACGGAAAAAACATCACGGATTACCAGTTTGGCAGAACGTAAATTTTCAGACCAGCAAGAGCGTTTGGGAGTGCATTTGAAATTGGATTATCGTCTCAATGCGAAACATAAGTTTCAATGGTACAATGCGTTGATGAACCTTCAAAACAGTCAGGTCAGAGAAACCAGAACAACGGATTTTTCTAATGGTGGGTATGACCCTATTTTAGGAAACGCAGGGCTAAGTTTTGCCACTCGTGCTCGTCTGACCCAGCAACAAATTATGAATAGTACCTTACAAGGGAATCATAAATTGTTAGACAAATTAACGTTCGATTGGTCGGCCGTGTTCTCTTCGGCGACGAATGCGACACCCGACAATACTTCGATTACGGTTTTAGGAACTCGTAAGAATTTCGTTGAAACAAAAACGTATCCTTCCCAAATGACTCGTCGTTGGGAACACAATTCAGATAATGATTATGCGGCATATCTCAATTTAGTTTACCTAACCAAGTATCAGGGTAATAGTCTCGAATTGAGTACGGGAGGTTTGTATCGTACTAAAAAACGAGATAATTTTTATAATAATTATCAGTTTCAGCCAAACAATTTATATGCCCTTTATGGCAAAGACTATACCAGCAACGAAGAACTTACATGGACACTCAATAACCCAAGAGGTTCGGTGGCTTCAGCCTTGACTTACAAAGCTTCAGAACAGCTTATTGCGGAGTATGCTATGGCAAAATGGCAACAGGAAAAACTACAAACTATTGCAGGGGTACGTATCGAACATACCAATCAAGGCTATGAAATGCTTTTTCCTTTGGGTGAATCAAAACCTACAGGCAATCAAATTTATACCGATTTTTTGCCCAGTATTAATCTGAAATATGCACTAACTACCAAGCAGGTTATGAGAGCGTCTTATTTCCGTTCGATTAACCGTCCAGGCTTTTTTGAAATCGTACCGGGTAAAGTCGTAAACGAAGAATTTCAAGAACGTGGTAATCCTGATTTGAAACGTGCGATTGCCGATAATTTTGATATTCGTTATGAATTACTACCCAATCCGTCTGACCAATTGTTGATGGGAGTCTTTTATAAATTCATAAAAGACCCCATTGAATACGCTCTCAACGTAGATGAAACTCGTGGACAAGATGTATATTATGCACCAGGGAATTATGGAAATGCCACGAATTTGGGCTTGGAACTGGATTATATCAAATACCTTAAAAATTGGGGAATAAAGGCCAATTATACCTATACCAATTCGTCGATTACTACCCAAAAAATCATTCGTGACCGCAATACTAACGGGGAACTCTATACAAAAAATATAGCTCAAACTCGTCCTTTGTACGGACAGTCGGCTCATATTGCTAATGTGACCCTGCTTTACAAAGATAGTAAAACGGGTTGGGATGCACAGTTGGCTGCTTCTTACACGGGCGAGCGAATCAATACGGTTTCTCAGTTTTTAGATAACGACCTTTGGCAAGAAGCCTTTATCCAAATGGATGCCTCGCTGGAAAAGAAAATTGGTACAAGTTGGGTGATTTTTGTCAAAGCAAATAATTTGTTAGACACCCCTTTGCGAGTTGTCATTAAAAATACAAACCCCATAAATAACGACATTAATCTGGATACTCGGAATGCCAACAGCACGCTGATTCGTCAGGATTATTACAAACGCTCTTTCGTAGTGGGGCTTCGTTTCAAATTGTAAAAGTCGTAATTAAATCGTAATTCTTAAATCGACTCTTTCGTTAGGGTCGGGAAGATATTTATTTACCCAATCAATA
>JALRIJ010000423.1 GCA_023255485.1 Flectobacillus sp. | reverse complement strand
TATCAAGTGTTTTCTTCAAAAACGTTAGTTGATTTATCTGTAACTTATCGCTTGACGAGCAAATTCTCACTTACAGCAGGTGCTAATAACGTCTTTGATATTTATCCAGATTTATTACAGGTACCACAAACTGCAAATGAGGTTGTTTTCTCTCGTCGTACCAATCAGTTCGGTACTCAAGGTAGATTCTTAAACTTATCTGTAAATTATAAATTCTAAGAGTAACCCTTCCGAAAAGGTCGTATGAAAAGCAGATGCTGTTACGTTTTTGTGATTTTAACTTAGTACAGCTTGCTTTTCATACAGCCTTTATAGTAGACTTCATCTTTATCTTTAACAAACTATGGCAGATATAATTATAATCGGCTCAGGGAATGCTGCCTTATGTGCAGGCATTGCCGCTCTTGAAAAAGGAGCAAGTGTATTAATGATTGAAATTGCAAACGAACATGAGTGGGGCGGAAATAGTCGTTATACCGCAGGGGCAATGCGTTTTGCCTTTGAGTCATTTGAAGATTTAAAACCGCTGATTCGTGATTTGGACGATGAGCGACTTGCCAAAACGGATTTTGGAACTTACACGAAAGAAAAATTTCTAGGTGATTTAAAGCATTTTAACGAAGGAGAACCAATTACTGAATTACAACAATACCTAGTTGATAATAGCTTGAGTGTATTGCAATGGTTAGGAAGTCATCATGTGAAGTTTGATCCAAGTTATGCCCGTCAGAGTTTTGTGAAAAATGGAATTCATACCTTTTGGGGTGGTTTAGCATTGGACGTTGAAGGAGAAGGCGATGGCTTAGTTCAGGCCGAAATGCGAGAGTTTTTACGTCTTGGAGGAACAATCCATTACAATTGTGCAGCGGAGGAAATCATACAAGAAAATGGAGAAATTACGGGGGTTAAATGTGTGCAAGATGGTGTGCCAATCGTATTGCCTTGTAAAGCGGTGATTTTAGGTTGTGGAGGTTTTGAAGCCAATAAGCAGTTGAGAGAGCAATATTTAGGAGAACAGTGGGGAGTCGCTAAAGTGAGGGGGACTCGACACAATATGGGTAAAGGACTCGAAATGGCAACGTCGCTGGGGGCCGCTCTACACGGATTTTTTGGTGGATGTCATGCCGTTCCGATGGATAAAAATATGCCCGATTATGGGAATCTTGAATTGCCTTTTAACGAACGAAAACATTACCGAAAAATTTCTTACTTATACGGTATCATGTTGAACGAGGAGGGTAAACGTTTTGTGGATGAAGGCTTAGATATGCGAAACTATACCTACGCTCAGTTTGGAAAGGCTGTATTGGAACAACCGAATAGCCATGCTTGGCAGATTTTTGACGAGAAAGTCGCTCCCTATCTTTATGCTGAATACCGTTTCCGTTATGCAACTGTTATCGAAGCGGATACCTTAGAGGAATTGGTAGCCAAGTTAGATGGGATTGATAAAAATGCAGCTTTGAAGACCATTCAGGAATACAATGAATCCACGAAAGCTAGTCAAGATATTGGTTTTGACCCAACCTTGAAAGATGGGAAAACGACAACAGGATTGGAGTTGAATAAAACCAACTGGGCCAATTGTTTAGACACTCCTCCTTTTAAGGCATACCCTGTAACCAGTGGAATTACCTTTACGTATGGTGGTGTACGTACTAGTAAAAATGCGGAGGTGTTGAATGAAAATGGAGAACCCATAAAAGGACTTTATGCCTGTGGCGAAATGGTAGGAGGGGTGTTCTTTCATGGATACCCTGGTGGTTCGGGACTAACGTCTGGGGCTTTGTTTGGTAGAGAAGCAGGCTATAGTGCAAGCAAAGGTCTCTAACTTATCGTTGGCTATTTTTAGAAGAGAATAAGAGTGACAAAATAAATGTTAAATCGTATGAATAACATCATGAAAAACTATTTTGCGACAGGAATAGTGGCTAGTTTTTTACTGTTTTCATGTAAGGTACAACAGTCTGTTAGTTTACCGAAAACAAATTCGGATGAAATAACTAGACAAGAAAACCGTGAAAAAAAACGTGTTTTGTGTACCTATATGCGTGGAGGTACGTCGAAAGGCCCTTTCTTAGATTTACGGGATTTACCTAGTAATCGTGCTGAAAGGGACGCAATTTTATTGAAAATTATGGGTTCGCCCGATGCGAAACAAATAGATGGATTGGGTGGAACAGTCACCGTGACGAGCAAAGTAGTGATGGCAAAACCATCT
>JALRIJ010000422.1 GCA_023255485.1 Flectobacillus sp. | reverse complement strand
TAGTTCAATAATGTTAACATACGGGTGTTTTCGAGTGACTTTTTTCGTACTGTCTTGAGCATGGCTAGTTATACCACAGAAGAACAATACAAGACTGGTCAATAGGAATCTTTTCATGATGTTGCTGTGCTTAGTTGTTTACAGAAATGACACTTAACTGCTTTAGGTTTTTAGGGTCTGTATAATCGTACTGATACAGACCGCCTTTGCCGACCATTAGGAGGTGTTTTTTACCTAAAATAATAACATCGTAGGCATTCACGGAACTAATTTGTTGAAGCAGTTTGACGTCGCTTGGATTACTTGCATCCATCGATTTTAAGCCATATTCTCCTTCGCAAACAAACAGATTAGGGAAGTCAATTCCTAAACCGAAAGGGTGTTGCATCGGTAGTGATTTCAAAAGGACAGGACTTGAGATAACGCTAATATCGACTGTCAATAGTTGATTTGGAGCGGAACCACAGGTACCTGTGCGGAGGGTAATATAAGCCGTATTGCCATCTACTACGACTGGGTCGCAAGCTCGTGCATGTGAGAAAGTTGATAATCTTACGGGAGCTTCTGGTTTGGCGTTATCAAAAATATACATGCCAGTATTAGAGCCGATAAAAAGTTTGTCTTTGTAAGGGAAAATCGTTTCTGCTCCCCAACCGAGTGAAATTTTGCTTTTATTTTGTGGAATTGTCTGATTTTTGATGTCATATACCAACAATTCGCTCATACTAGTGGCATAAAGATAGGTGTCATAAATGGTAAAGCGGGCCATTGAACCTCCAGTACCTGTGCCTGTGCCTGTGCTAGTGGAGGTTCCTGAGGAGCTTGAGAAGCCAGAACCTGTACTACCAACTAAGTCATACATTACTCCTCCATCATAATCTCCGCCACAATTAGTCGTTACGGTGTCTGTTACCAGTTTTGATTGGTAATAAATAATGTTTTGATTTTGAATGTCCAAATACCAATAGGTGTCCTGCGACATATTACCAAGCGAATAAGGAAAGGCTGCCACAGAGCGTCCTACTTCTTTGATTGCTTTGGGGTTACTAATATCGAGTACCACTAAATCAGAGTAGTTATCTACGTAAAGGTAATTGTCTTTAATGGCCATATCGCCGTTTCCTGGAATGGCTAAAAAGGAAACCGTTGTAGGAGCAGAAGCATTGGTATTGTCAATGATATGAATCCCTTTCCCTGACTCAACAACGAAGAGGTAGTTGTCTTTGGCGTAAATTTTCCCTGGCTTCACCATCGCTTGTGGTGCTTGTGTGCTGATGCCTTTGGGCAAGTCTTTAAGGGATACGGTCGTTGGGATATACCTTTTGTAGGTACGAATAGAGGTACATTTATCTTGACAAGAGGTCGTGATAAGCAACACCAGTCCTAGTAGTAGGAAAAGGCTATGATGAGGTAGGAATACTTTTTTCATAAACATGGAATTTAGACAACAAATCAATACGTTTATCTAAAGGACGCAAATTGTTTATGAAAGGTTGTATTCTGCTGAGAAAATAAATGCAATAAGGCTATTTTTATAAATGAGTTGATTATCAGCAAGAAAGAGGTGCTTTGTCGTTTATGCTTGAATCTCAATGCCATATTTATCCAATAACCCTGCTACTCCTGATATGGAAAAACGGGCTTTTTTAAGGCGATTATTTTCAGGATTAATCGAGTAGTTATAGGCTGTTCTGAAGTCTGCTTTTTCCAAGATACTTTTGTCAAAAATAGCTCCCCGTAAATCGCAATTATCAAACGTTGCATTCGATAAATCACTTTCTACGAAATCTACTTCGTGCAAACTACAGTTTATGAACTTGCTTTTCTTTAAACGTAATTTATAAAACGAAGACAGATTCAGTAAGCAGTCTTTAAAATTTACGGAGAAAAGAAAGTCATTGCAGGTATTGAAATGCAAACCAAGCAGTTTACATTCCGTGAATGCGACTTCTCTAAAAGCGGTGTTGTTGACACTTGCCATGCTGAGGTTACACCCTTTAAAATCACAGTCGATAAAGACAATAGTACTTAGATTACTATTGGCAAAATTACAATCGACAAAGTGGCAATTTTCATATTCTGCAATGGCTAGATTTTCTTGGGTGAAGTCTATTTTTTCAAAAAACTCCTGATAATAATTATTCATTTAAGATATTGTTTGTGTACGTTATGCCACCCGATTTTATAACCCGAAATGTTCCTTAACCACCTTTAAAATCACTTGATAAGGTACGGG
>JALRIJ010000421.1 GCA_023255485.1 Flectobacillus sp. | reverse complement strand
GTATTGTCTTTACGTATGTAGGTTATAAACGTAAGTACTATATCATTCCACAGCATGTAGATCAGGTGCATGCTGCTTATATCCACATCAGTGAAGAATCGCAGATGCTATCGGAAGTGAAAGTATATCCATACAATACAGAAGATGCGTTTAAGAAGGCATTTTTAGAAATGAAACTGGATGACGAAGCAGGGAGAAGAGCTTTAGAAAAAAACTTAGATCAGTCTAAGTTAAATGTATTGGCCTTGAAAGCAGGTTTGAGCGGTGCAGGGAACTTTAGGAACTTCTCTGATCAGATGACCTACGGTATGGCAAATCGAGGTTTTGTCAATAGCCCAATGATGGCCTTAACGAATCCATTTGCTTGGGCTAATTTTATTCAGTCGATAAAACGAGGAGATTTAAAGAAAACCGATTATAAGAAAGCGTACGAAGATGCTCCAACAGAAGGAATTTCTCGACAACGCTTATTGAGAGAGATGACTACAGGCGGAAATTAGCAATCGCCTTTGTCTAATGATGTTTAAGAAAGTCCTTGATTATTTGCGAATAATCAAGGACTTTTTGTTTTTCTGGGGGATTGAGCTATAAGTACTCGTAAATTGGCTTGATTCTTGTCACCAGCCTTGACAATGTATAAAGTAGAAAGACTAAATCACTGATTTTATGAAAAAAAGCATACTTCTTTTGTTTTACCTATTAGTTACAAGGTTTGCTGAAGCTCAAGATTTGAATTTAATGGGGCTGAATCCGAGCTATACCCAAGTCGGAAAACTATCGAACCGCTTCAGTTATAATCTTAACATTGCTTCGGTAGTGGATGCTTTTGACGAAACAATTGCAGGAAAAAATTTTCCTAAAGGACAATTGCATTTAGTGCCTCAAGGAGTTCTTGCTTATAAAATCAATAATTATATTAACGTAGGGGCAGGGTTTGGTTATGGGATTCATAACATTTTTGGAACGAGAGAATACGAACCTCGTTGGTTAGCACAAACAACGATTCAGCATAAAATAGCTCCGTTAACGTTCAGTCACCGCTTACGTTATGAGCTTCGTCAGCCTTATAATGCTCAGACCAAAATTACGTCAAAAGCAGATATTGTGCGTTATCAATTAGGGGCAGTATTACCTTTGTATAACCCCAAAGTAAGCAAAAAAGGAATGTATTTGACGGCTTCTAACGAAGTGTTTTTATATGTAAATGGAGCAACGAATGGCCCTGTAAGCTCTAAGAATGGAGGCTTATTGTCGGAAGACTGGGCTAATCTTTCTTTGGGTTATACGAATGGGCGTACCCGATTCGAGGCAGGTTATTGTTTTCAAACCTTGGTTAGAAATGCTGCTAAGGATGTTCGTCGTTTGAATCTATTACAAGTCGGTGTCATTCATACCATTAACTGGGATGATTTACAGGTATGGTATTATTTGCCATAAGTAGTCTCCAGTTTAACGCTTAATGTGAAAAAAATAAGTTGCTTATTATCAATGGCTTATTTTATAGAGGGTAAAAACAGTGTTATACAACACTGTTTTTACCCTCGCTTATTTTAGCGAGATAAGTAAAGATGGCCATTCCTACC
Source organism: Flectobacillus sp. (assembly GCA_023255485.1). Lineage (GTDB taxonomy): Bacteria > Bacteroidota > Bacteroidia > Cytophagales > Spirosomataceae > JALRIJ01. The sequence continues at coordinate 654 of JALRIJ010000421.1, read as the reverse complement.
ATAAGAATAACGGCACAGGATATACCTTGGATTAAATTGGGTTTAATTACCCACATAGCTCCAAAAAACTGAATGATTAAAATGCTGTAAAGAATGGTAGCGATACCTTTTCGAGGCATTTTGCTAATGACAAATGCTCCAAGCGGGGCAAAAACAGCGACAACAGGGATGCAAGCAATCCAAAGTTCAAAAGCTTCAGGCTGAAAATCACCAATTAGTTGTGTATGAATAAAAATACCTAAAAGCGTTTCGATAGTCATGATGATAACCGAGGAGGGAGTGGCTACTTTTTCACTTACTCGGTAGTAAATTGTCATTAAGCAGAAGGTGAAAATATTAATCCCAGTCCCAAAGATGGATGAGATAATACCACCAATTAACCCAAAAATAATCAGTCGAATTTGGTCATTCGTTTGAAAATTATTGATTTTATCGAACACTTCTCGTGCTGGTTTCCGATTTTGCAGCCATAAAGCAATGCCAAAACTTAGCCAGAGTGATACAAAAAATAGTTTCGCTTGCACGGGAGAAATCAGGGGAACAACGTAGTAAGTGCCCAAGAAAAGCCCTACAACACCGCCAATCGTAACGAAGATGATGTAATTCCATTCAACCTTAATACGCATTCCGATAATTAATAAACTCGCAGCAGTC
>JALRIJ010000420.1 GCA_023255485.1 Flectobacillus sp. | reverse complement strand
ATCGTCTCCTGTACGGCGGAACGTCCCTGCAATGGGGTGAATTTCAGCTAAATTGCCTTTAATTGCGATTTGTTTTTCGGGAGATGCTCCAAAAATACGATAGTTTTCGTAGTCATAATAGAACATATAAGGCGATGGATTAATCGAACGTAAAGCACGATATACCTGAAAATCATCTCCTGAAAATTGGCGACTAAAACGACGAGAAGGCACAATTTGGAATACATCTCCTCGCAAACAATGTTGAATACAGGTTTTAATGACCTCACGCATTTCATCGTCTGTGGCATTGCTAATTTCTTCGCCTGTGATGTGGAATGGCTTCGTTGCGTAATGAGGTAAGCCTAAAAGCATTTCTAAAAACTCAATGCCTTTCGTGTTGGTATCTTCGGCCGTTTCGCTGTTGTATTGATGTTCGTATAAATACAATTCGTCTTTGAAATGGTTGATTGCCACTACATAGCGATAGACATAATAGATAATCGAAGGAATTTCTGTCTCAGCATTTTTTTCCTGAATTTCGATGTCTTCAAAATACTCTACTGCATCGTAACTGATGTGTCCGAACATTCCGTTTGCCATAGGAGCATAGCCGTCTTGACGTTCCCATGTAAAGCGGTTGGCAAAGTTTTTTAGCGCTTGTACCGCATCTTTCCGTTTTTCTAAGGTAAAAATTTCGGTTGAACCATCTGGAAATGTTTGCGTTACGACATCGTTGTCTAAGATAAAACTTGCTACAGGGTCACAGGCAATATGGCTATAACCGTGTTCTTTTCCGTGGTAGTCGGCACTTTCGAGGATGACCGAGTTTTTGAATTTGTTTCTGAGTTTTAAGAAAACACCGACAGGGGTAATGGTGTCAGCTAATTTCTTTTTTTGCGTAGTGATTACCGTAAAATTCATATCGTTATCTGCTTCGTTGGTTTCAAATTAAATGTGTGGGCATAAAAAAAGGCCTACTGGTTGAACAGTAAGCCTTTTCGAGAATTATATCTTTACCGAAAATACATAGTGATACTGCTCAACCGAGATTTGTCAGTTGCCACCACCACGCTGTATTTTTGAATGTTGTTGTCATTTGGAATTGTTTATAGCACAAACATAAACGTATTTTTTGTTTTTCGGAAAAAAACCTTGATTTTTTATTCGTCAAATTTATAAATCAATCCGATTGAGAAAAGATAATTCTGTTTACTAACATAAAAAATCGTATTATCAATCACCAAAGGGTTAGGATGACTTTTATCGATATTAAGAGCGTAATTGTAGTCAGCTTCTACTTTTAGGTGCAGATGTTCGTCCAAGGCATATAAAAAACCTGCTTTAGGCATCACTACGTAATTTGGCCACTGATTAATGAAGTCTTTATTAATTGCTAGTGAATTGGCTGGCGATGTGGTATAAATAAATAAAACACCTCCCTCAAGTCCAATGAAAGGTAAGAACTTTCCAACTTTCAGGTATCGTTCACCTCCTAACATAATGCTAGTATAGCTTACGTGATTCGTACTTTTATTAGGTAAAAAATCGCTACCATAGTGTTTAACACCAATAGTTAAGGCTGATTTATGATTAGGATAATACTTAAAACTAAGTCCCCAACCCAACTTACTGCTTTCGTTAGGGTTATTCAATTTGGGGTATAGCAGTTCGACTCCAAGAGCTAGTTTCCCTTGTAAGGAGTCTGCTTGTTGCCCAAAAGCATGTGCAATAGAAGTTAAGATAACCAGAACGAAAATCTGTAGAAATTTCATAGGGTATTGTGAAGTAGTATGCGGAGGCTTTTATGAGATAAACCGAAAAGTCTTCGTCTATGAACGGAGACTTTTCGGTCTTGAAGGAATTTAGCTTTCTAAAATCCCTACGTAATTAAATGGCGTAATGCGTTTTAATTCGTATTTTACTTTATCGCTTACTTCTAGTTCGTCGATGAACGTCGAAATCGCTTTTTCTGTAATTTTTTCGTTTTTACGAGTCAAGTTTTTCAAAGCCTCATACGGTTGTGGATATGCTTCTCTTCTTAACACCGTCTGAATAGCTTCTGCTACAACGGCCCAGTTATCTTCTAAATCGGCATTAATCGCATCTTGATTCAATTCTAATTTGTTTAAACCACGTAATAAGGCAGTCAACGCAATTACCTGATGCCCAATTGGCACACCAATGTTTCTTAATACGGTTGAGTCTGTTAAATCACGTTGTAAACGAGAAACAGGCAATTTTGCCGCTAGGAATTCATAAAG
>JALRIJ010000041.1 GCA_023255485.1 Flectobacillus sp. | reverse complement strand
CTTAATTAATGCGTAATGGTTAATGATGAATGCTTAATGTATGACTGACGCAATTTATTTTTTGCTTAACTCAACCTATTTTAGGCAAGCACATAATTACACATTAACCATTACGCATTCATCATTATACATTAGGTCTTTACGGAGGATTGAAAATCGTTTGGTCCATTCAATTTTTACCTGTATATCCTTCGTACAGTACTAATGATGAATTTATCATTAACCATTACGCATTCATCATTATACATTACGCATTATAAATAAAATCTAAGGGGTTCGCAAACTTAAAAGTATAGCCTGTTACTTGGAGTAGTTTATCGCCGCTAATTACTTTAAAGGCTAGTGGACTTGTTGGTTCTTCAAAAATTGGAAGAGGAAGACCCATTTCTTCGCAATTTTTTGTGTAAACTGCTGCTCTGCTAGGATGCTCTGGAGTCACTAAGTTTAATGTTAGGGAATCCCAGTTATTCATGATTACCGACTGAATAATGGCAACAACATCATCTTGGTGAATATAATTGACAGGAATTTGTCCTGTTTGAAGTGTTTTTCCTGCAAAATACTTAGCTGGCATACGTTCGTAGCCCATTAATCCTGCACAGCGTAAAATCGAATAACGTTTGCTGTTTTTTTTGCAAAAATCTTTAATTAACTTTTCTACTTGCACCAAAGGACTTGCCTCAATGACCTCCGATTCTTCATCTAATACCGCATTACTTTCTGGGTAAACGGAGGTAGAAGAGGTGTAAATAAGATGCTGAACTCGACTGTCTTGTAAGTTGTCCAAGACCGACTTTATTTGTGTTACATGATAATCATCCCCAAATTTGCCCGCTCTAGGTGGAATGGCAATAACAAGGACATCGGCATCTAAAAAAGTAGCAACGTCCGTTCCTGTAATTGCTGGAGAAAGCTGTATCAGAAAGGGTGTAATTCCTTCATTGGCTAAAAGAGGCTTTTTTTCTTCTCTACTCACCGAACCTTGTACGATATGCCCTTGTTTCACAAGACTTTTTGCCAGCGGAAAACCCAACCAACCACAACCCAGAATACTTATTTTCATGTTTCTATAAATAAAATGCTTTTCTAACAATGTGTTCTTCTACCGCTTCTGGCACCATGTAACGAATCGACTGTCCCTTTTTAAGACACTCTCGAATAAAAGTTGCTGAAATATCCAAAGAAGGAGCATTGACCAGTTTTACATTCGGATGATTGATGAGTTCACTTGGTTCTGAATTAGGTCTTGGATAAACATATAATCCAAAATATTCCAGAATTTTATCGTAGTTTTTCCAATTGTGAAATTGTCCTAAATTATCTCCGCCAATGATTAAGTGGAAAGAATGTTGTGGATATTTCTCCTGTAAACGAATCAAGGTATCAATCGTGTACGAAGGTTTAGGCATCGAAAATTCAATATTAGTCGCTCTGAATTTAGGGTTGTCCAAAATTGCTTTTTCGACCATATCCATACGGTCAAACTCGTGTAATAACGATTTGTTTTTTTTGAACGGATTTTGGGGAGAAACCACAAACCATACCTGATCTAAATCAGTGGTAGTGGCCATAACATTAGCGACAATCAAGTGGCCAACATGGATGGGATTGAATGACCCAAAGAATAAACCTATTTTCATGAATCTTAAACAAACAGCTTCTCTACAGCCTAATTTTTAACTATCCAATTAACTCCTCAAACCATTCTTGTGCTGTTTGCACAGCTACTTCCAATTTATCGTTAATCAAAACACGATCAAATTGTTCCTGAAATGACATTTCGTACTCCATTTTAGCAATGCGTTTGGTAATCGATTCTTCCGAATCCGTTCCACGCTCACGTAAACGTCTTTCCACTTCTTCTAAACTTGGTACTTTCACGAAAATAGCAAGGGCTTTATCGCCATAGTATTTTTTCAGACTAATTCCTCCTTTTACGTCCACATCAAAAATCACGTGTTTGCCAGCAGCCCAAAGACGTTCGATTTCAGATTTCAATGTTCCGTAATACGTATCCGTATAAACTTCTTCCCATTCAGCGAACGCATCTTCTTCTATTTTTGCTCTAAATTCATCAGGAGTCAAGAAATAGTAATCCTTTCCATGTACTTCTTCTCCTCGTTTGGCACGAGTAGCAGCAGAGATAGAAAAGCCTAAATTGGGATTGTTTTCCAGTAGTTGACGCACAATGGTCGTTTTGCCCGAACCAGAAGGGGCAGAAAAGATGAGTAGCTTTCCGTTTTCCAAAAGATGATAAAGAGTTTAAGTTGAATGGAGTTGTTGAGTAAAACGTTGAAAGTTTATGAGCGGATTAAAGCTAAAAATAGCTATTATTTTAAACCAAATACTTTAAACGCTATACTTTTATACATCTCCACAAGATGACTACAAATATAAAAGGTTATTCAGTTTTAAGACGTTATACAAACGCCTTAAAACTGAATAACCTTAACAAGAACAGTATATTACTACTATAATTCTGCTATTTTCTTCTTAATACAGTCGATGATACTAGAAGATACACACTTTTTCTCCAATCGTAATTGTAGTGCATCTTTGATACATTTTTCTAAAGCATACCCTTTTTCACAAGGTAAGCATTTTTCCATGTTATCTTTAAATTGAGCAATTTGCTCTTCAGACGCCTGACCATCCACAATGAGTTGCACCAATTTCATGCACTCATTTTTATGTTCACACTCTGTCTTTTTTTGAACCTTTTCAGCCTCGGAAACCATGTTTCTATAGGATTAAACAATTAAATTGGTACTCAATGGGTGGTTAAATTGATGCTATTTCACACAAACACAGTGTTTTAGTCCATCACACATACAGGGCTAACAGTGTGTGTAAAAAAAAAATTCCCCTCTTTTGAAAATAAAATGAGAATCTGATGATAATCAGGAATTATTCTGTCAAAGTGTCAGAATTTACGTCATATCCCAACGATTTGGCATAGTATTTCAATTTTTCTTTTAGGAGCATTCTGGCTCGGTGTAAGCGGGAACGAACAGTTCCTATCGGAATATCCAAGATTTTAGCCATTTCTTCGTAAGTAAACCCTTCTACATCACAGAGGATAATGACGGTTCTAAAATCAACAGGTAAAGCATTAAGTGCATTAGCAATTTCATCCCCAATCAAGTCCTGTACTGATTCGGCACGTAAGTCAACTGTTTGAGCTGTTTCCGCTTCTTCTTCCGAATTGTAGGTTGTCTCTACATCTTGGTAATCAACCTTTGACGGTTCCTTTGACTTCTTTCTGAAGTCGTTAATAAAGCTATTTTTTAGAATTCTAAATAACCAAGCTTTGGCATTTGTTCCCTCTTCGAAAGAGTTGATAAATCTGAATGCTTTCAGATAGGTATCCTGTACAAGGTCATTGGCATCGTCTTCATCGTTTGTCAGGCGAAAGGCGAAATTGTACATCGAATCTATATGTGGCATAAACTCCTTCGTGAAAACCCGATGTTTTTCGGTTTCCGAATAGGTTTGAAGGGTTTGTATTTCTTCTGGCTCTGACATAAACGTTGATGAGTATCTCTAGTAAAAGTAAAGTACTGTCATTGAATCTTAAATAACGTTATCAATTCCTAAACACATTAAAGAATCTATTCGTCAATAATCAAAACTATATACACAAAGAATCTGCCAAGAATGATTTTTATCAATTGCCTGACAAAACGACAGGGAAAAGATATCAACAGACAACAGGCACTATTCCTTCCGAAAAAGTTGGATAATTAATAATACCAAGGTCGTAAAAATCGTACTAGCAACTACTTTAAGTAAGACAAAACCTAATAAATTTAGTGAGGATGCTTCCAAAAAGAACAAAACTAAATGATGCACAAATATTAGTATTCCGCAATACGAGATGAACCAAGGAAATCCCATGGATTTAAGGGATAAGGTATCTCGTTCGTCGTAACCTCGTTGAGGCATCAAAAGGGTAATCACAGAAGGTCTCAAATAAGCAATTAATGTCATTGCTGCTGCATTTGCTCCAATTGTATTATAAAAAATATCGACAATTAAACCGACTAAGAATCCAAGAATAATGAGTCTTGTACGAGAGGTGTCAAATGGTAATAATAAAATAGAACCAACATAAGCAAAGCAAAAAGCATAATCAAATAATACCAATTGACGCACAAAGAAAATCTGTAAGACAAGGTAAAAGATAAATGCTAAAATTTGTGGTATGAGATTATTGGGTGTCATTGATTTTTACTTTTTTGCTGGATTTTCTTTTTCAGTCGATACCGATTCTTCTAAGGCTCGTTGTTCTTTCTCAAGTTTGTTATTAATTACATACACATACGAAAGTGTATTGAAATTAGTTGCTAGCTTTAACTTAATATGGTGAAATGTCTGATCTGGCTTCACCCCCAAATAGGTAACATACCCGATGGTAATATTGGGCGGAAAGACATAGTTATAGTCTGATGTAACAATGGTATCTTTTTTCTGCACAGATTTATAACGAGAAACATCTGTCATTTCTACGATTTCCGAATTAACCCCATCCCATTTGATTGACCCGATTTCATTGTTCCGTTTAATTTTAGCTGAAACGGTATATTCAGCGTGTAAGATGGAGATAATGCGAGAGAAGTGTGGTGAACACGACTTAATTTTTCCAACAACTCCTGTCGATGAAATAACACCCATTCCCGGTGCTAGTCCGTCGGCTGAACCTTTGTCAATCGTAATGTAATTATTAAACTGAGTGGTAGTTAGGTTAATTACTTTAGCCACTACAGGTTTAAATCGAGCTGCTACAGCGGAATCCGCTTTGTAATTAATACTGAGCAAGGGTAGTTTTTCAGATTGTAGCCTAGCGAGTTTCTCATTCAATTCTCTATTTTCTGCAGCTAACTCGGCATTGGTTTCATCCAAACTTCGGTAGGCCTTGATACTATTCGATAAGCCGATAATACGAGCTACGTAGGCATTTGTAGTATTAAAAAAGATGGCGTTAGGGTAGTTATTCACCGAATAGAAAAACCATAAGCTCAAAATTTCTAATAAGACAAAAACGATAAACGCTCTTTTCTTCGAAATGAATTCAATTAATTGATACATTGCGTTTCTTATACAGTTTAAAACGTCATTAGGTTACCATTTACACTAACAATCCATCCCTGAACGATTAACATAAATGATAACCTAATATCACAAAATACTTTATTTATCAACCTTATTCTTAACCTACGAGATAAGAATTGGCTTGTAATGTTCTAAATGTCTCAATACTTCACCCGTACCACGAACAACCGCACGAAGTGGATCATCTGCAATATGGATTGGTAATTTTGTTTTGTTAGCTAAACGCTTATCTAAACCGTGTAATAAAGCACCACCACCTGTTAAGTGAATACCATTGTGGTAGATATCGGCTGATAATTCTGGAGGAGAAACTTCTAGCGCTTTCATCACAGCTTCTTCAATTTTAGAAATTGATTTGTCTAATGAATATGCAATTTCAGAGTACGTTACCTTAATTTCTTTCGGAATACCCGTCATCAAGTCACGTCCACGGATTTCATAATCAGCAGGAGGGTTATCCAATTCTGGAAGAGCCGAACCAACTTCGATTTTGATTAATTCAGCCGAACGTTCACCGATTAACAAGTTGTGCTCACGACGCATATAATCGACAATGTCACGAGTGAATACGTCTCCTGCAATACGTACAGAAGCTTCACAAACGATACCAGATAGAGCAATTACTGCAATTTCAGTGGTACCACCCCCGATATCCACAATCATTGAACCGTTAGGTTGCTCAATGTCGATACCGATACCGATAGCTGCCGCAATAGGTTCGTGAACCATATAGACCTCCTTTGCACCTGCGTGCTCACAAGAATCTTTTACCGCACGTTTTTCAACCTCCGTAATACCTGATGGAATACAAACAACCATGCGGTGTGAAGGCGTGAAAAAGCGACTGCCCGTATCAATCATTTTGATCATTCCACGAATCATCAATTCGGCTGCGGTAAAGTCTGCAATTACACCATCTTTCAACGGACGGATTGTTTTTATATTTTCATTGGTTTTTTCGTGCATCTGCATCGCTTTATTACCAATAGCTAATACCTTATTTGTAGCCTTATCAAGAGCGATAATTGATGGTTCGTCAACCACAATTTTATCTTTGTGAATGATGAGGGTATTGGCCGTACCCAAATCTATTGCAATGTCTGAAGTTAGGAAACTAAATAATCCCATCTGATTAGTTCTTATTTTCTTGTTTTTTGAGTCTTTATCTTAGATTTTATGCAAGTTACCTAAAAGTTCACAGTATCACAAACTGTTATATCAGGTCTTTTTTCTTGTAAAAGTACAAGAATATACATAAACCACTAGAATTTATTATTAAAATCCAAATAAACGATAAAATGCTTCTCCAACGTTAGTTTTACTTCACAAAATGAGGCTGAATGAAAAGTCCCTTTCCTAAAAAAAGAAGAAGCTCAAAATCGGATAAAAAGTGACTCAATGTCTCATTTTGAGACATTCTTTTCGTTTGTCTATAAAATGTTCAAATAAGTCTATCGAATAGCCTTCAACACTGCTAGGCCATTTCTTAGTATATTACAATACCATGTAAAACATAATTTATGTTAAATTAACAAAAAAGCTAAATTCTTTTTTGTATTTTATTTTGGAATTTTAATGCGATTTATTAGTTTTGTCCAAAATATATCACATATTATTTCCAATTTATTGAAAATAGAGTACAACGATGGAAGATTATAACAAAATAATAGAGTCTCTTGGTGTCAAGTTCATCAAAGCTCGCAACATTAGAATATTACAACCAATCAGAATTAAGAATTTCTACGACGTAGAAAATACGCTCTTGATTTTGTACAAAGGTGAAGTTTCTTTTGGTGAAGAAGCAACCCACGCAGAAGAAGGCGATATGCTTTTTATTCCTGGTGGTAAAATGCTATCGTTAACATACGGTTCATCTGAAAAACCTAAAGCGGTAACAAACGAAGAGTTCATGACGCATCGTGAGCTTTATTTTGAGCCGAACATGGATTCGTCTAAGATTGGAACGCACGATAATTCCTTTGGTTTAGTGGCTTTTGAAGCAAAGGTTTTTGACTCGGTTAACTTCTTTACATCTTTAGATATTCCTCCTTTCTTGATTAAACGTGATGATAAATTAGCACACATGCTAAACGAAATCTTGCGTGAAGACATGAGTGAAGTATTGGGTAAAGGACGTGTGATTAAAATCAAAACGGAAGAAATCGTTATCGAAATTATCCGTTATATTATCAAAAACCGTTTATTCGTTGAACAATTAGCAACGAATAGTACCTACTTCAAAGATCCTCGTTTAATTGACATCTTTGCGTATATCAAAGACAATATCGGTGGAGATTTATCGAACAAGGTATTGGCAAATGTAGCCAATGTCTCGGAAGATTACGTAGGACAATATTTCAAGATGTTGACGGGTATCAACCCACAAGATTATATCGAATACCAACGAATGGAAGCTGCCGTAGGTTTATTACGTACTTCTAAAAAATCAATCCGTGCGATTGGTGCAGAAGTGGGTTATAAAGACACTGCTTATTTCTGTCGTCGTTTCAAAATGATGTTTGGTATTCCAGCAGGAAAAATGCGTCGTCGTGAATCATTAATGAATTTATAGTAATTCTGTAGATAGACAAAAAAAGAGACTTCCGCAAAGAAGTCTCTTTTTTTTGTGGGCTTGTATGCTATTCTAATAAAATCACTAGGTAGTTATCTTATGAATACAGAAACAATGGCAATGTGAATGACATCCAACATTCAATATCCATTATTTTCCGTGATTACTTACCCCATTTTATCTTGCAAGAAGCTAGCGGTGTAACTATTGCCAGAAAGAACCATTTCTTCGGGTGTACCTGCAAAGGTGATGTATCCGCCTTTGTCGCCGCCTTCTGGGCCAATGTCAATGATGTAATCGGCTGATTTGATGACTTCCATGTTATGCTCGATAATAATGACTGAGTCTCCTTGTTCTACCAAGGCATTAATGGCTTTTAATAATTTTTTGATGTCATGAAAATGTAAGCCTGTTGTGGGTTCATCAAAAATAAAGAGTGACTTCCCTTTGTTGCTATTCCCTTTTCCTAAGAAACTGGCTAGTTTAACCCGTTGTGCTTCTCCTCCCGAAAGTGAGTTCGACGATTGCCCTAGTTTAACATATCCTAAACCTACTTCCTGCAAAGGCAATAGGCGGTCTGCAAGTTTGGGCTGTTCTGGACGGAAGAAGTCAATAGCTTCATCGATGGTTAAATCGAGTAGGTCGGCAATGTCTTTTTCTTGGTATTTAATGTCTAAAATTTCTTGTTTAAAACGCTTTCCTTGACACGACTCACAAACTAGGCGTACATCGGCCATAAATTGCATTTCAATCGTTACTTCGCCTTCTCCCTGACAAGTTTCGCAACGTCCGCCTTCTACATTAAACGAGAAGTGAGCAGGTTTGTAGCCACGAGCCTTAGCAATTGGCTGCTCTGAATACAATAAACGGATTTGGTCATAAGCCTTGATATACGTGACAGGATTTGAACGAGACGATTTCCCGATGGGATTCTGGTCAATCATCTCTACGTGGTCGATCTTGTCTAAACTACCTGACAGCTCGCTGAATCTACCTACCTCGTCGGTATAAGTACCCAAATGCCGACCTAAAGCAGGGTATAAAATCTTCCGAATCAAGGTAGATTTTCCCGAACCACTAACGCCTGTTACTACAGTCAGTACTCCTAATGGAAACTGTACGTTGATATTTTTGAGGTTATTTTCATAAGCTCCTTTCAATTCTATAAATGCCGTTGCTTTTCTTCTGAAAGTTGGAATCTCAATCGTATCTGTTCCGTTCAAGAAATTAATGGTGTGTGATTTCTTTCCAGAATCATTGGTGAAATTTTGAGCTTCCAACGCATCAAAAGAGCTTTGAAAAACAAGTTCTCCTCCATTTCTTCCTGCATCAGGGCCAATATCAATCAAGTGGTCGGCCACTCGCATGATTTCCTCTTCGTGCTCTACTACAATAACAGTATTGCCAAGGTCACGAAGCGATTCTAGTACCGAAATCAAACGTTGGGTGTCTCGTGGGTGAAGTCCTATGGAAGGTTCGTCCAAAATATACATCGAACCAACCAAGGCACTACCGAGCGAAGTGGCCAACTTGATTCGTTGAAACTCGCCGCCCGAAAGGGTAGAGGTGAGTCGATTAAGGTTTAAATAACCCAATCCTACTTTTTCCATGTATTCTAAACGGCTTTCAATTTCGGTTAAAATACGTTTCGCAACGCCTAGTTGGTAATCTGGTAAGGCTAATTCTTGGAAGAAATTACGGACATCTTGAATAGGCATTAAGACTAAATCAATGATGGATTTACCCCCAATTTTTACATAGCCTGCATCCTTACGCAAGCGAGAACCCTGACAGTCGGGGCAGGTAGTGCGACCCCGATAGCGAGAAAGCATCACTCTGAATTGAATCTTATGCGTTTCAGCTTCTAGCATTCCAAAGAAATCATTCAATCCTTGAAAATACTCGTTACCCGTCCATAGCAAGTCTTTTTGTGCTTGCGTGAGTTCTTCATACGGGCGATGAATCGGAAAGTCGAAACGAATGCCATTTTTGATTAAAGGCACGAGCCATTCGCCCATTTTCTCGCTACGCCACGGAGCGATTGCCCCTTCGTAAACAGATAAGTTTTTATCAGGAATGACCAAGTCCTGGTCAAGCCCAACTACTTTTCCATATCCTTCGCAGCATTTACAAGCCCCGTAGGGATTGTTAAAGCTGAATAAATTAAGGGTTGGTTCTTCAAAACGAATACCGTCGAGTTCAAATCGGTCAGAGAATTCACGAGTTTCTTGCCCTACGATTTCCACAAAACAAGTACCATTTCCTTCAAAAAAAGCCGTTTGTACCGAATCTGATAGGCGAAATTGCGTTTCTTCATCGTCTTTTTTTACAACAGTACGGTCAATTAATATTTTGTATAAAAAGTTATCAACAGTATGTGTGGGTAATGTGGATAACTCTTGTGGATTATCCACCAGTTCCTCCAAAAAGCGTATTTCGTTATCCACAAGGATACGAGTATAGCCTTTTTGCATCAATATTTTTAACTCATCCAGGAGAGAGCGTTCTTCTTTTAAGTGCAAAGGGGCAAGAATCATCAAGCGAATCCCTTCTTCTTGGTTCAATATCCAATCGACTACATCCGAAATACTATCTTTTTGAACAGCTTGTCCCGAAATAGGAGAATAGGTTACTCCCGCACGAGCAAAGAGCAACTTCAAGTAGTCATAAATTTCGGTCGTTGTACCAACTGTCGAACGAGGGTTTTTACTGGATACTTTTTGTTCGATGGCAATAGCAGGAGAAAGCCCTTTGATATAATCGACATCAGGTTTTTCCATTCTTCCCAAAAACTGGCGAGCATACGAGCTTAAACTTTCCACATACATCCGTTGTCCTTCGGCAAAAAGGGTATCAAAGGCCAAAGAAGATTTTCCAGAACCTGATAAGCCTGTGATAACCACGAGTTTGTTTCGTGGAATAGCCACGTCGATATTTTTTAAATTATTAACTCTTGCACCTTTGATGAGTATATATTGCTTGGGGTCAAGCGATTCGAAAGCCAAATTTTCAGATAGGGTCATTATGCTATTATTCATGCGTTTGTGTATGCTCATGCAATTTAGACAAAAAAACAGACAAGATTGTTTCGTATTGGCGTAAGAATTCCCTAAAGTTTGCGTTAATTTAGGGTATCAAATTGAATGATATAAAGAGATGATTTTCTCTTTGAAGTATGATATGGTATTATTCATAAAGGTTGGACTCTTTTTTATCATACTTCCTTAGTACTTTAATTTTTCCCGAATCATTTTAAGAACAGTCATGAAGAAATTATTCTTACTATTATTTTTGGTTACCGTTGGGGTTTCTACCACTTACGCTCAAGATCCTGTAGTAATTAAGGAAGAAGGTGCCGTACAAGATTTGGATGAAGAACCCGATGTGCGTGATTTAACTTTCCGTGAGCGTTTACGTTTTGGAGGTGGTATCAATGGCGGTACAATTAGTTCTTTTGGAATTAATATTGGGGTTTCACCAATGGCAGGTTATATGTTGACTAATAATACGATTGTGGGAGTTGGCTTAACCTATAATTATAACTCTGCAACAAATTATTATAAGTTGAGTCAATTAGGAGAAAAACTGTTTGTTCGTCAAAACCTTCCATTTTTACAGCAAGTAATAGGCCAAGGCTATTTGATAGGGCAGGTAGAAAATTATTCTGAGTTATCTAATACGCCGATTCAGTATACAAATCCCGTGTTAGTGGGTATTGGTTTGGGTGCTCCTAGAGGTTTTGGTATTTCGATTATGTACGATTTGAATTATTCCAATGTGGGCAATAAAATATCTCCTTATGGAAGTGCATTGGTTGTTCAAATAGGTGGCTTTTTCTTTTAAGAGCAATGGGAGAGAAGCGAAATACATTTGAAGGCTTACGAAGTCTGATTGTTTCTTTGATTATAGGGCTTTTGCATGTAATTATGCTTGGTTTGGGCTTGCTGGTGGGTATTTTTATTTATCAGTGGTTTGCGAATCAAGAAGAGGCACTTAGAGAGGAAGTCCCTTTACATGGTATTATTTCATTCTCTTTGTTGATAGCTACGTATATTCTAAAGCAAAATTTTAAGAAACAGATAAAGTAATGAGGATGAGTTTTGACCTTATCTGAAGAGGCTTTAGGAAAAATAAACGACGAGTATGTTACATTCAAAATTACCTAGCGTGTACAATTGAATGTAAGGTTTTGTACAAAAAGAAAAAGGATTGGCATTTGCGTTTGCCAATCCTTTTTTATGGATAATATCGAGTGTCTGTTGAAGGGAGTTAGTCGTTTACTGATAAACCTCCATCGTTTCGTCAATTTCTACTGCCCAAGCATGGATACCTCCAACGAGATTGGTCAGATTGGTGTAGCCATGATTTTGTTGTAAATAGCGAATCACAGAAGCAGATCGCATTCCATGATGGCAATAGACAATCACGGGTTTATCTTTTGGAATGTTTTCTATATGCTCTGGAATCGTATTCATCGGAATTAGAAGAGCATTTTCTAAGTGACAAATCTCGTATTCATTCATATTTCGCACATCTAATAAAAAGAGGTCTTCCTTTTCATCAAGTTTGATGGCTAATTCTTCGACGCTTATTTCGGCTGGTAGCATGGTTATTTCGCAATGGCTAGGAGTGGGAGTTTCATGAACAGGGAAAATCAAGGTTTCGGCATCTGGACGACGTTTAACTCTGATTTTTTGAGACGTATTTTCCAACAAATCAAGCATCAATAATTCTCCACTTAACACGGTTCCAATTCCTGTAATCACCTTCACTACTTCGTTGGCTTGGTACATCCCTAAAGCGCCAGGTAAAATACCCAAAACGCCATTGGTAGCACAATTCGGGATTTCTAGTTCGGAAGGCTGTTCTGGAAATAAACAGCGGTAGGTAGGCCCTTGGACACCTGCGGCATTGGTGAAGTTAAAAACAGAAACTTGCCCTTCAAATTCATGGATTGCTCCATAAACAAAAGGTTTGTTCAGTTGTACACAGAAATCATTAATAAGATAACGAGTCGAAAAATTATCGGTACAATCCACCACCAAGTCATATTGCTGAATATACGCTTGAGCATTCTCCGCATGAAGGTTTTCTTGGATAGGAACGAGCTCAATACTATCGTTTAACGCCTGTAGTTTTTGAGCAGCGACTGCGACCTTTGCTTGCCCGATGTCATTAATGGAATATAGAACCTGACGTTGAAGGTTACTTAAATCGACGGAGTCTTTATCGATGAGTCCAATTTTTCCAACACCTGCTGCTGCCAAATAGAGTAGCACGGGGCATCCTAAACCTCCAGCTCCGACAATAAGTACACTGGCAGCCTTAAGTTTTTCTTGTCCTACCTCTCCAATTTTAGAAAGTAGGAGGTGCTTCTGATACCGTTGTTTTTCCTTGTTCGTTAACATGTTGTTGATGTCTAAACACAAAAGCCTCTTCGTAGCGTACCACGAAGAGGCCTTCATTGAAAAATATACTCAGTACTATAAGCTTAAAGTTCCTTTACGAGCGGCAGCTACTAAAGTTGCTTCAAAACCTTTTTTGTTGATAGTACGGATAGCCTTAGCTGAAACTTTCATTGAAACCCAAACACCTTCAGAT
This sequence comes from Flectobacillus sp., assembly GCA_023255485.1. GTDB lineage: Bacteria > Bacteroidota > Bacteroidia > Cytophagales > Spirosomataceae > JALRIJ01. The sequence continues at coordinate 3,776 of JALRIJ010000041.1, read as the reverse complement.
TCTAAAAAGAATTTTTTCGTGTGTAAATTTGGGAAAAACTTTCTCTTCGTCTTGTTATTAGCGTGAGAAACGTTATTACCTACTTGAGTTTTCTTTCCTGTAATTTGACAAACCTTCGCCATGATAGAAATGCGTTTATTGTTATGTGTAAATCGTTATTTGTTAACGATGTAATAGACTTGATAATCAGTGTCTTCTGAAATTGGAACGCAAAAGTATGAATATTTTTCTAAACTCGCAATTTATTGTTGAAAGTTTTCGGGTATCTTCATTAACTTTTTGATATTTGACCCAAATTATCAAAAAAACATCCTTACTTTGTAGGTATATGTTTGTCTTCTCTCAAAAGGTATGATAAAAAAAATAGCGTCCTCATTGCTCTGGCTTGGTAGTTTACCTTTGTGTATTTACACCTTGGTAACGTATCTTTTATCGTATTCCCTCATTTTTGACCACTGGATTGCAGGTTTTCTGATGATGTCTATGCCTATTGCGTTATTGGGATGTGTGATCATCTTTATCGCATGGCTATTCATTAATCCTTCTCGGGCAATTTTACCTTTTTTTGTGTTGTTAATCGGTTTCCCCTTCTTGCGTAGAAGTATCGCTTTGGGAACAGGGCAGGAGGTGGATACTTCCGAACAGCGGTTTACCATTCTTGATTATAACGTATTTGGTTTTTATGCCCAAGATGCTCCTTTTAACCAAGATAAAGCAAAAGGGGGAGTTGCTTTTGCCCATGAATACAAAGCAGATATTAAGTGTTTCCAAGAGTTTTTAAACTATGAAGACCGTAAAGATTTTCATACCCTAGATTTAATCAAAAAAGATAATCCTTATTGGGTGTCGATGCACAAAAATATTTATCACGGAGAAACAACGTTGATAACGTTCTCGAAATATCCCATTATCCACAGCGAACATGAACAGTTTGGCTCGGCAAATACCAATGGTTATTTAATTGCAGACATTGCTTTCCCGAAGGATACCATTCGGGTAATCAATTTCCAGTTACAATCTATGGGAATTCGAGTAGGGCATTTGGTGTCTAAGCTCAAAGAAAAAGAAGTAGCAGGTATAAAAGAGCAAAGTCGTGAAATATTTTCATCCTTAAAAATGGGCTTTGTAACGCATGCTAGGCAAGTGAAAATTTTAGAAGATTTAGTTGAAAAGAGTCCTTATCCCGTTTTGTTGACAGGAGATTTGAACGAGACTCCTTATGGCTATGCTTACGGGCATTTACGAGATCGTTTGATGAATGCTTTCGAAGAAGCAGGGCATGGACTAGGACTAACGCTGAATCGAAGCCCTCGATTTGTACGAATTGATAATCAATTTTATAGTGAAGATATGGAGGCGGTAGATTTTCAGACTCTAAGAAATATTCCTTATTCAGACCATTTTCCTATTGTAGGTGACTATCTGATTTGTAAATAGTTAAGGCATTAAGTATCCCGGCAAATTTTACCACATAGAAACAGTAGAAAATATAGTTTTGTTAAGGTACTTATGGATATTATGTTCCTGTGTGATTCTTAAAATAAATGTGTCTTACTACTTAATTGAGCTTAAAAAGAGTAGGGGTTCGGATTTAATTACCCGAACCCCTATTCCTTTTTAAGCAACGTATGAACACAACTTATTGGTGAACAAATTCACCGTTTGCTTTAATTTCAACTTCTTCGCTTACTACAGCAGCAGGAGCTTTTCCTACACTAAAATCAGAACGATTAATTGTTCCTGATACTTTTACACCAATCATTTTCTTTTGGCTTCTTTGGTTGACTACTGGGCCAGTAATCGCCATGTCTAAGGTAACAGATTTCGTAACACCACGCATCGTTAAATCGCCTGTAACTTTGTATTTGTTACCGCTTACTTTAGCAATAGATTTGCTCTTGAATGTCAACATTGGGAATTTTGCTGTGTTGAAGAAATCTTCCCCTTTTAAGTGACCGTCACGCATTTCGTTGTCGGTGTTTACCGTGTTGATGTCTGCCGATAACTCGATAACTGCATCCGAAAAATCTTCTTTTGAAGAAGTGATTGTTGCATCGAACGATTTGAAGTTCCCGTCAACATCCGAAAGCATCATGTGTGTAACGGTAAAACCTACTTTGGCATGAGCTTTGTCAACTTTCCAGCTTTGAGCAAACGTAGCTACAGAGCTAACTAAAAGTGCGGCAATGAGTGTGAATTTTTTCATGGTAAATTTAGCAATGGTTTATATGTAAAAAGATAAAAAAAATACGCTTTGAAGAATTGCTGATTTGGAGAAAGAATCTCTATTCTACTTCAATAATTCCTTTATTAATTAGCTTTTTGTCAGCTAGTTGGAATTTAGCAATACTAGTTGTTTGGGGGTCGATAGCGACACTGTAATCTTCTATTTGGGTGTCATTTTTAATGGACATGACCACATAAAAAAGTCTTGTTGCTTTGGTGTTCGTTTTTAGCACAAAGTTTTCACTCGGACTCGCTTTTTCAAAGTTTGGTTTAACCGAGCTCGTCTTTTTACTTAATGAAGGAAGTACCGTTGCAGAGAAATTAGAGATGATGGCTTCTCCCTCACGGATGGCAATATCAACAGGCATGTTTTGATGCTCTTCGTCTAACGAAACGATTTGTTTCGGTACAAATAACGGCTCGACAAAATTATGAGCAGAGTCCTCGGTCCAAATTGCTATAATGGGTAATTTAGCCTCTTTCCCTTTTTGAATCATAATACTCAAGGCAGTTCCTTTGATGTCTTTGTTAGTGGTTACCTCCGTAAAAGCTAATTTATCATCTTGACGTTTCTTGCCGCCTCCCATCAAAATTTTACCCCCATGAGCTAATGTTTTGAAAGGCTCAATTTCTGTTGCTCCTCCTATTAGGAAAAGGGCGAAAATCCCGAATGCTACCCAAAATTCTTTTTGAATACTCTGCGTTTTTCGAGATTTAGAATAGCCTGTAATCGAAGCCCAGTTATTCACAATGTGGAAGATGGCAAAGCCGAAGAAAATCAGACCAAAGATGATGTGTAGTGTTTCGCCAAATTTTAAGTTAAAATACAAAAGAAGCCCCGTAATGGACATTACCAAAAAGGCAAAACCAATGGTTAAGCTGACAAGGTTTTTGTTTTTCATGCGTTCAAGTATTAATGGTTCAAAATGGATTTGGTAAAGGATTTGATGGAGTCAAACTTATCGTGTTGATAAAAATTACCATCAACACGATAAATATACATATTTTAAGTTATTTACTTTCAGGAAATTAACGTCCTCCTGTAGTGTTTGTGTTTCCACCACCTTCACCTTTCAAGTCGTCATTATTAACCGAACGAGTCTTTTTAGGAGCAGCGAACGACATCTTACCAATTTTGTAGCTAAACGTAATTTTTACACTCTGATTGTAAATGTAATTGGTATTTGTCTGGTTAAACATAGCTGAATTTAAGGTGCTTGTCATACGCATTCCGTTACCCAAAAAGTTTTCCCCCGCAATACCGATACTTCCTTTTTTCTCGTTGAAATCTTTTCTAATACCAAGCGAATACATCGGTGTTCCGATTTGTGTTCCTTGTAAAGTGACTTGATTGCCTCGCATAAAACTGAAAGCTTGTAAGCCCCAACCATTTGGTAATTGTAACTGAGTCATTAAGCGACCACTTACCACAAACCCTGAGTTAGAACTCGTCACGTATTTGCCTGTTGCATCCTGAATTTGTCCTTCTAAATAAGCATGGTTGATGTCAAGTCCACCGTTTAAACTCCATTTCGGAGTGATATAAATGT
>JALRIJ010000419.1 GCA_023255485.1 Flectobacillus sp. | reverse complement strand
GTTGGTGGTAGTATAGCGTCCTGCCAACGTAAAGCGTAGTTTATCGTTCAATAATCTGATTTCATCTTGAGCATACAATGCTGTATAGCTATTGTTATAATGGATACCACGCTCACGAATGTCTAAGCTACGGTCAAAAACAGGATAATTACTTGCTGCTATTTGTCCATAAACAGGATTATAAACGTTTAGATTTCCAATTTTTCCGCTTTGTGACCAATCATGATAATAGTCTTTATTGCCCATATCTAATCCTGCTAAAATACGGTGTTTGATACTTCCTGTTTGTACATCGCCATTCAAGAAGAATTGCCCTACTTTGGTTGTCCCTAAAATATCCCAGATTGACGTGGTTCTTTTTAAGGTATCGCCACTAAAACCCGATGCCCAAAGACTTTGTCCCACTTGGTCGTAATGCAAATAGGCTAGTTGACCTGTAAACTTCCAGTTAGCATTAATGCTGTGCGAAAGGGTTACGAATAGCGATTGGTCTTTGATGGTAGTGGGTTTAAGATTCGCTTCTAAGGTGGTGAAATTATAAGGTAAATCGCTGATGCCTTTTGCCGAGAAAGCATAAGCCGAACCAATGGGTGACATTTCAACTCCTTGGTAGGTGTATTCTGCTGTTAATGAAGTATTTGGGTTAATTTGATACTTCACAACGGGAGCAACCGACACCCGATTGTTGTATTCAAAATCACGGTGTGTACCTTTCATTTGTCCCATTACATTGAGGCGATACAGAATTTTACCGTCTTTACTCAATTTACCGTCAAAATCTGCGGTACTTCGATAGGTTCCAAAACTCCCTACGGTCATACCAATTTCTGATTTGGTGAGTCCTGTTGGTTTTTTCGTTACCACATTATAAAAGCCGCTTGGTTCGCCACTTGCAAGCATAAAACCTGCTGGCCCTTTCACAATTTCAATGCGTTCTACCATACTCATGTCTTCGGTGAGTGGCCCCCATACTTCGGTTACGTTCATGCCATTTCTGAAAGCGGCAATTCTCGACCCACGCATCACAATACGACTATATGTTTCCCAATGTTCCGAACGGGAAGCTCCACTCACATTACGAGTAACTCCTTCCGACATATCAAAAATCTGTTGGTCTTTTAAGGTTTGAGCCGTTACGACCTGAATATTTTGAGGTAGTTCCAGTAAAGGTGTTTTCAAGCGAAGTGAAATCGAAGGGTAATCGGTCACATATTTACTCGGATTACTGGTAACGACTACTTCTTCTAGTTCTTTGGCATTAATGCTGAGGTTAAAATCAAGGGTGACGTTACCATTTTCGAGTAGGGTTACCTTTTTTGTTTCTGTTTTTAATCCAACAAAACTTGCTTGCACAGTATAAGTGCCCGCCTTGAGTGCCTTGAATTCATATTTCCCCCCTTTATCGGCAACAGTACCTTGGTTTGTTCCTTTTAAAATGAGATTGACAAATTGGGCTGCTTTGCCATCGGAGGTGAATACATTTCCTGAGATGCTGCCCGACTGAGCGAAACTGACAAGGGATAATAAAAGTAATAAGCTCGTGAATAATTGTTTCATGTTGTTTATGTATAACTGTGTGAGTTTGATGATGCAAAGTTTATATCTATTTAGACTAATTCCAAATAATTATTCATTTTTATTTGGAATTAGTCTAAATAAAATTTAATTTTGATTCGTTAAGAAAATGAAAGAACCATTGAAAACAGCAAAAAGAAGGTAGGAGAAAGGGGATGAGTAGTTCAGAATCTGATAGGGAAAAGTTCCAGATACGTCTAGTAATAAGTTATTCTTGAGTAATTAATTGGTTAATTCAGTACAACGCAATTAGTAATAGCCACATTTTATGGAAACTATTCTTTAGTATTTAACAATAACCTAACCCTGATAGCACATTATGAGATAATTATTACCAAATGAAGTTACAGTATTGTGTGTACTCAATATCGTAGTTGAAACTGATAAGTAAGCAAAGGTTTCAGTAATCATTTTTAGGCTTTCAATTTTAAATCAAATAAACCGTTTTATATGGCAACGCTCACATTCAAAACTAACATTACTTCTCCTTTGGGTATTCAGGCACTTTGGGATTCGCTACGTAGCATTGGCGTAAATAGTTTTAAAATCAATTATATTTAAAAATTAACAGAATACGAGAGTTTTCGATGTCGAACAGCTTATCATTATTAATTAAAAGATGAATATCAAGCTCTTTAATCTTAGTATTTATGAATAACTTTTGATTATTTTCATTC
>JALRIJ010000418.1 GCA_023255485.1 Flectobacillus sp. | reverse complement strand
CTGTAATAAATGTAGCACGGTTGAACGAATTAAAATCTGAACTGTTGCTTAAATGAGTTTTCATTTTTTCTATTAACTGGAAAACTTCTATCAACAAGGTATCATCTTTACTCGGAATATTTTTTTGATAAAAAGCAAGACTTTCTCTCATTCCTTCTAAAGCATAAGCAGCTTCTTTTAGGGATTTTTGTGCAATCGGAGAGTCAAAACCTGTAATACCTAATGTAATTATACGGTAAACCTCTAATCTTAGAGCATCAAAAATGTGAGCATCCGTAAGTTCTGCATTTACTGTCAAAGACCGAAGCCTTCCAATATTAGATTCTAATACGGCGATTTGGTGTATTAATTCTTTTTTATTTTGAGGCTGGTATTGAGGATATAATAAGGGTTCTATTACTTGAAAACCTTCTGGATTTTCTATTCGAGAATCTTCACTTTCAAATTCTTGAATAGCGGGGCCATTAATGGATTTTGCAGCAGTGGGGAAATAATATTCACTCAGATATTCTACTTTCTTGTAGGCATAGCGAGCATTACAAAAAGCAGTTTTAATATTTTTTTCAGACTGATTTTCTTCAATACTCCTTTTTAAAATACTTACCTCAGAGTGTAGAGAATCAACATTGGCAATAAGTTGATTTTGAATTAGTTTCTTGTTAGGTGTTTGTTCACAAGAAAGGCAAAAAAGGGCGATACTGAAGAATACAATTAGCTGTCTCATCGGATAAACTAATTCGACAACTTCTTTGAAGGAAGTTGTCGAATCAAAATCAATAGTAGAATATTAAACTTATTTTGCTAAACCTTTAATCAAGACGATTTGACTTGCTTGGTTTTCAGATAAACGTTTTGAACCACCGTCAACACCTTTGTATCTGTTGCCAGTCCAAGTATGTGGTTGAATACACAACATGAATGTGTTAGGTACGCCAATTTGGTTTGAAACATCAATAAATCCACCATACTCCCATGAACCAAATTTAGAAGCACCTCCAACGTTGTATTTAGCAGCGTCTGCTTTTGTACGACGGTGATCTAATTCTAATACCACTTTCACATCACCTGTATTGATGTTATACTGGTATAAATAGGCATCGTGCGTTTCGTCACCATACGTATTTGGATCTTCCTGAATATAAACATAGTTATCTGTTACCATGATATTATCTGGGTTTTGGAATTTACCAGCCTTACCATTTCTATCGTCACCATCCAAAATTACAGATAGAGTTCCTTTCAAAGGATCATTCTCATCTAAATTCAATTTATAAACACGTCCGTATTTAGTTCTTGAAGCATCTGCATTAGTTCCACTCAAAGGCTGACCTGTCACCGTGAAATACGTTTCTCTATTAGCTGCTCCACCGCTCTTACGGTAATCAATATCTTCTACACGTCCAAATTTAATCGCTTTTAAATCAGCAACTTTAGCATTGATTTGAGCACCAGTTAACGTTTTGTGATTTTCTACTTTAACAAAAGAAACAGGATAGTTTGTACCTACCTTCATATCTGTTTCCTTCTGATTATCATCATTACGTTTTAACATATAGAATGAACCATTTTCTAAGTCTCCTACCGTATTTGAAACATACATGAACACTTGACCTCCATAAACGCCTGAATCATCATCTGTAATAACGATTACTGTTTTTCCAGGATAAGCATTTTTATTCAAAGGCATTGGGTTTTCTCCGCTCAATCTACCTAAGCCGTTCAACACTTTTGATTTACCTGCATCACTTACAGAAGCAAAAGGGTCAAGACCATGTGCCTGTGATTCTTCTCCAGACTCACCAGAAGTCATAAATAAAGGACCAAAACCATGTTCTTCTTTCGTTGCTAGGGTAGCACTACACAAACGCCACTGAGCACCATCTGAATTTAATAAGTAATCACCTTTAACAGGTTTGAAAGTTTTGTCTAACGTAATTCTAGAGACAGCGAAGTTATCTTCATTGTTCACTAAAAAAGTATAAGTACTGTCTGTGCTTTTAATTAAACCCGAACCATCCGCAGAACCTCCAAAGACAAACGCTGGAGAATTTTTAAGCGTATCATCAGAAGTCAATAACGAATACATTTCCAAGTTTTCAAATCCTGGTTGTTTGATAGCCAGTACAGGAACTTTAGAGTAATCTTTTAAAATGATGCTCGATGCAGGGCTTTGGTCGTCACTATTACAAGAGAGACAAACACCAGCTAATAGGAGTGCCGGTAGTAATATTTTTTTCATCTGTTAACGTTTTATG
>JALRIJ010000417.1 GCA_023255485.1 Flectobacillus sp. | reverse complement strand
CCAGCTTATTCATGGATGAAAGCCCAGAAATAAATCCTTTTCCACTAAACGTATAATTCTCTTTTGAATTTACTACGATATCTCTAGTAGGCATTTCTCCCGTCAGATTAATCGTCTGTCCTCCCGTTCCTGCCTCTAAGAATGATAAATTGGTGCTATCTGTAAACACTTTGGCAGTGCTTCCGTTTAACCAATTCAGTGAGGTTCTGTCCCAATCTTTATTCGTTTTTCCAGACCAAATCAAGTCAGGTACAAACGTTGTGGGGTCTATCACTTTTGCTTCCAAAGGCTTTGATTTCGCAATCAGTTCGTTAGAATAATCAGAATATAACTTGTCATTATATGCTCGCACTCTGAAGGTATCCGCTTCTGCTGGTGCCATGCCTGTGACGATAAAAGAGTTTTGATTTACTCCTGTTGTTCCTATCTGCACGAACTTATTATTGATTTTGCGTTCAATAAGAAAGCCTGTTTCCTTCTCTGAATAATCAAGCCATGTCAACTCGATTTGTGTTTGTGTTGACGAAGCAGTTATTAATTTCAACGGTCTTCTCAAAAACTCTTGAGAAGAACTTGCATTGATTCCATTAATATAATTTTCAATATTAACATACCCTGAAGAACTGATAACCATGGCATCATCCAAATTGGGATTTGTACCATTGGCTTTTTCCCAATCATCAGGCATTCCATCTTTATCCGTATCTAAACGAGTAGTACCTGACCACAAATTCCATGTGGTTGGTGCACCGAAAGGTAAAACACTTTCGTTCGCAATAAATTCGCCTTTTTTACCAAAGCTTTTTACTTCATTAATGACATAATAATCGGCAAAATCTCGGTAGGGCAACGATGCACCAACATCGGGAAGTAATGATTCGATAAGGTTTTTTGCGGGAATAGTCGGTAAACTAGGGTAATCAAACGGGGTTGGCTTAAAGTCAGGATTACCTGTATATTCATTTTGGGGAATAGAATAAGCATCAAAAATACCATTTCTACTACTGTCACTGATATTATCTTTGGCGTATATGTGGAATAAAGAATTACCGCCACTAAAAGGATTTACGCCTTCTTCTGGACCTTTGATGAAACAATTTCCAGCCACATTGACAAACGATTCTCCTTCCGAGTCACCTCCCATAATGTACGCACCAGCCTTCCAGTTATACACTAAGTTATTCACATATTGACTCACCCCTTTCACTTTATTATTTCGGGTGGTGTTATCCACATATAAATTTCGATAAAGAGTAACTCCCCCATCCGTTTGAATAAGTCCACCAGCGGAATGGGTCAATAATCCTTGCGAAATAATAGAGTTTTGAATAGTAATTCGTTGGGCATTGGTTGCATTAATCGAGAAATTCTCATCACGTCCCCACGACACCGAACAATGATCAAAAATCATATCATGTCCTTCAGCCAACCCATTAGCATCTTTACCACTCGTCCCCACAACCCCCATTCTAATTTTCAGATAACGGCAAATCGTGTTGTGAGCATTCGAAAAAGACCACCCATTACCATATACAGTGATACCTTCCCCAGGTGCCGTTTGACCTGCGATATAGATATTTGCAGCCACTACCATACGATCCACAATTTTAATAGTACCTGCTACGTCAAAAACGACAATACGGTTAGGACTACTCACGGCATCTCGCAGAGAACCTGCCCCTGAGTCATTTAAGTTGGTCACATGATAAACTTTTCCAGAACGTCCACCTACAGCAAACTTTCCATAGCCCTCTGCACCAGGGAATGCCAGTATTTGAGCCTGAATCGAGAAGTTACTTGATAAAAGAAGTAGTGTAATAAGGGAAATAGCCTTAGACCAAAAATGTAATATTTTCATTTTAAATAGTATTTTAAATGCTTAGAATTTACTCATAAAGAGAAATTTGGCGATTAAAATACTCAACCCCTAAAACAATTTAAAGGGACAAGAGAGGGAAGGTCGAAATGTGAATATAGGGACAATAAAAAAGGTGTTGAGAAAATTCTCAACACCTTTTTTAAGGACTGTGGTTGTGTTAAATTATTTAACTTCAACTTCAGCACCAGCTTCTTCTAATGATTTTTTCAAACCTTCAGCTTCTTCTTTAGAAACGCCTTCTTTGATAGCTTTTGGAGCTCCGTCAACTACTTCTTTAGCTTCTTTTAAGCCAAGACCAGTTAAGTCTTTCACCAATTTAACTACTGCTAATTTGTTAGCACCAGCAGCTTTCAAGATTACGTCGAAAGAAGTTTTC
>JALRIJ010000416.1 GCA_023255485.1 Flectobacillus sp. | reverse complement strand
CCTCTACGCTTGCACTGTCGTTGATAATGCTATACGTCGTATTTACCTGTACTAACCCTTTGGATAGCTGTTTTACCTCTTGTTTCGCAACTTTTAACGTGATATTATACCAAGGTCTTAACTTACGGTGAGATTTCCATCCACGACGGTCATTGTCTGTTAATGGTCGGCTAAAATGAGGTAATAGTGGAGAAAAAATGGACTCTTTTCCTGATTTTTTAAAAGAAATTAAACCACCATTCTCTTTAGAAAACTGTACACTAAAGTCTTTTCATACGACCTCGACTAAGGCTTTAGACTCGTTTAGTGTGAGGGCAGGATAGGATTGGGGCTGAGATTTAACTTTAGTAAAATTGCCTAAAACTAATTGATTACTAGCTACTTGAAACCCTTTATTTGCCCAAGCATTAGCTTCTTTGAGTTCAAACTCAAGGTTGATATGATATTCTGTATCAAGCTTTTGTTTAGGTAAATAGGCTGAAATATCCACTAAGGTGTCTTTTCCCGCCTCAAGTGTCAGTCCTTGAAGAGCTTGCTTGCTGAGTTCTTGACCATTTTCGTAGATGCGGATGAACGCATTGTAGTGATTTAAGTTCAGTACAGCATGGCGATTTTGAATTTTGATGAGATGCTTTTGAGCATTTCCCCAAGTTGTTTCAATTCCTTGAAAAACCCGTTTAGCTTCGTACATGACCGATTTAGGCGTTCCGTCCGAATTAACGATTCCTTTGATAGTGAAATTATCAAAGTACTTTTCACCATAATCACCACCGTAGGCATAAAAGGGAATACCTAAAGAGTCTTTTTTCAGTAAACCTTGGTCTTTGAACTCCCAAATACAACCTCCAATGACCCGAGGAGTACTTCTAAAAATATCCCAAAAATCTTTTAAATTCCCTACACTGTTTCCCATAGCGTGAGCATATTCGCAGAAAAAGATAGGGCGAGTGTCCCCATTTGCCTGATTGACGAGCAAAGAAGGAGTATAAGTAGATGGGTACATTCGACTTACAACATCCACATAATATTGGTCTAATGGATTTTGAGTACGATGCGAATGATCGTTAGGTTTCAAATAGCGAGGGTCACGCACATCCATATACCCATCCATTTTTGGACTACCCATCGCAGGTTCGTAATGAACAGGGCGAGTAATATCAAAATCATGAATCCATGCTGCCATTGCCGCATGATTTGGTCCACGACCAGCCTCATTGCCTAAACTCCAAAAAATAACCGAAGGGTGGTTTTTGTCACGCAATACCATGCGATTTCCTCGTTCTAAATAAGCCCCTGTCCAAGCCGCATCGTTCGATAATTTTCCTCCAAGACCATGCGTTTCTAGGTTCGCTTCATCAATAAGGTAAATCCCAAATTCATCGCATAGTTCATATAAATAGGGGTCGCTAGGGTAGTGGCTCGTGCGGATACAGTTGAAATTAAAGCGTTTTATGGTCAAAATATCGCTTAATATATCCTCACGAGTGAGAGCTTTCCCTTTAGTAGCATGATGGTCAGGGCGATTTACGCCATAGAGATAGGTTTCTTTACCATTAATTAACAGCTTACTATTTTTGGGAGAAAACTCAATTGACCGAAAGCCAAGTTTACAGCTTTTACTTTCTACTAACTTGCCAGTACTATCTTCGAGTGACAAGACCAAGGTATAAAGATAAGGGTCTTCGTTGCTCCATTTATGCGGATTTTTGACGGTCGTTTCTAGCAGTCCAAATTTGGCATTGTCTAATCGAGGATAAACCTCGTTGATGATGCTTTCTACCGAACTTTCAAGGGGTTTTGCAAGGACTGCCACGTTATTTTTATCGTATAATTGTGCCTTAATCGTATAATTTGGCACTGCGGCACCCGTAAAGTTATCTATTCTTGGACGAATACTTAATACGGCATCTTGGTATTGCTTATCTAATTTTGTTTGGTAAAAAAAGTCAGCAATACGTAAACTTGGTTCAGCATGAAGAAATACTTCTCGGTGAATACCACTCATTCGCCATTGGTCTTGATCTTCTAAAAAAGAGCCATCACTCCAACGAATTACCCAAACAGACAGTACATTTTCGCCGTCTTTCAGGTAAGGCGTAATGTTAAATTCAGAAGATAAGAAACTATCTTCGGCATAGCCTAATAATTTACCATTCACCCAAACTTTATAAGCACTACTTACGCCACCAAAATGAATGGCCACATTCATGTCTTTCCATGCAGCAGGTACTTGAAACGAGCGCTGGTAGCAACCTACACCA
>JALRIJ010000415.1 GCA_023255485.1 Flectobacillus sp. | reverse complement strand
TAATCCAGTGACGCATGGCTTCGTTGGTAGCATCTTTAAGGGTCTTTGAACCACTCGTTGCTGCACGAACTTCTGCTCCAAGCATTTTCATACGAGCCACATTGGGTGCTTGACGCTCAATGTCGATTTCACCCATATACACGATACATTCTAAGCCCATTAATGCACAAACGGTTGCCGTGGCTACGCCGTGTTGACCCGCACCTGTTTCGGCAACGATTTTTTTCTTGCCTAAACGTTTGGCTACTAAAGCTTGTCCAATGGTGTTATTTACTTTGTGGGCTCCTGTATGACAAAGGTCTTCACGCTTTAAATAAATCGTTGTATTGTATTTTTCAGAAAGACGTTTGGCATGAAAAAGAGGGGTTGGGCGACCCACATAGTCTTTCAATAAGGCATCAAACTCTTCTTTAAAGTCTGGTTCTGCCATTATTTTGAGATAGTTTTCTCTTAATTCTTCCACATTTGGATAAAGCATTTCAGGAATAAATGCCCCTCCAAATTGTCCGTAATATCCTTTTTCGTTTACGTCGAATGTGTTTGCTAGTGTCATATTATTATAATTCTACTTCTTCTGGTTTAACGAGTTTTATTAACTCGTGGAGCTGCGATACATTTTTATGTGCAGGACGGTCTTCAAAGCGACTATTCACGTCTAGGGCATGAATTCGCAGGTAGGTCATCTCTAGCACTTGGGCCACATTACTTAAATCGATACCGCCTGCAAGGAAAAAAGGCTTTTCATTGTCATATTTTTTAAGAATTGACCAGTCAAATGGTACGCCATTTCCTCCTATTTTTTCACCTTTGGTATCGAAAAGAAAATAGTCGCAATGCGGTTTATAGTTGTGTAGTTTTGCAAAATTAAAAGAAGCATCTACTGAAAATGCTTTGATAATGTTGAGCCCTTTTAATTTGAGACTTTTGCAAAAATCAGGTAGTTCTTCACCATGTAACTGCACATAGTCTAAATTATATTTTCGTACATTTTCTAAAATATAAGACTGAGAGGCATTGACAAAAACACCTACTTTTCTGGTGGTATGTGGAAAACTTTTGAGTAATTCTTCCTCTAATTCTTCGCCCACAAAACGGCTAGACTTTTCGTAAAAGATAAAGCCCATGTAATCGGGTTGTAAGGCTAATACTTCACGGATATTCTCCGTCTCTCTCATTCCGCAAACTTTTAATCTCATAGCGTTCTATCAAGTGGTAAATGGGCAGTTGATTTTTCACAAAAGTACTCAAAAACCGTGAAATTCAATAGGTTAAAGCTGTTCAATAAATTCTGAAAGGGCTTTTCCTGGTTCTGGAGTTTTCATAAAATTCTCACCAATCAGGAATCCTTGATAACCTACTGCTTTTAATTGTTTGATGGTTTCAACCTGAGAAATACAGCTTTCTGAAATTTTGATAAATTCGGTAGGAATTTTTTCTGCTAATTCCAGCGACGCATTGACGTTCTGTTCTGCAAAGTTTTTCAAGTTGCGGTTATTTACGCCCACTACGTCAATATACTGACAAAGGCTTCTGTCTAATTCTTCTTGGTCATGTACTTCAAGAAGCGTTTCCATCCCCAATTCTTTTACCAACTTTCCTAATTCTTGAATGCGTTGTGGACTCAAGTTGGCAGCAATTAATAAGATTACGTCTGCACCTAAGGACTTTGCTTCAATGATTTGATATTCATCAATCATAAAGTCTTTACGCAACATCGGAATGGTAGGGTTGGTACGTCTTGCACGAAGAAAATCATCGTCTGAACCGCCAAAAAAATCAATGTCTGTCAATACCGAAAGACAAGCTGCTCCTGCTTTTACATAACCTGCCGTTACGCCTTCTACGGTTACATTGGCATTAATGATTCCTTTTGAAGGAGATTTACGCTTAAATTCTGAAATGATACCAGAAGAAGCGGGATTCAATAAACTTGTTTTTAGGGAATTAGTTGCTTTGGCAAAAAAATCCTTTTTCTCTAATTCTGCAATGGAAACTAGGGCTTTTCTTGCGGCTACTTCTTCTACTTTACGAGCGATGATTTTATCTAATATAGTCATGGTATTTCCTGTTGTCACAGAGGTGATTACGCTATGTGTTAAATATATTGCCGTAGAGGCATTTTTGTTTAGCTAATAAATTTGTTAAAGCATTCAAAGGCTTTTCCACTTTCGAGTGATTCTTTTGCTTTTAATACAGCATCTGAAAGACTTAGCTTGTTGTCTGCACAGTAGAGAGCAATTGCAGCATTGGCTAAAATT
Organism: Flectobacillus sp.; assembly: GCA_023255485.1. Lineage (GTDB taxonomy): Bacteria > Bacteroidota > Bacteroidia > Cytophagales > Spirosomataceae > JALRIJ01. The sequence continues at coordinate 5 of JALRIJ010000415.1, read as the reverse complement.
ACCTC
>JALRIJ010000414.1 GCA_023255485.1 Flectobacillus sp. | reverse complement strand
CGTACTAGCGACCCTAACCGAAGACATTCTGGCTTATTTTCAAGCAAATAGTCTAAAAAAAACACGGTTAATGGAGTACCTAAGAGAGAAATTACCTGCGGCTCAGGAGATGACAAATGTGGCTTTTTATGAAAAAATAAAAGGCCCTACTCGCTGGAAATACGATGAGATTGTATTGGTATTGGAATTTATCAAGGCGAATGAGAAAAAAGAGACGGTTATTGCTTTTTATCACCTCATCAACGAAGTAGTGAATAAAGACATTGATAAGTCGCCGTTTCAATTCAAGTTTTTCACGAACTTTTTCGAAGAACACTTCGGGTTAACGTACGCATCAGTTTACTATCAGCCCATTCGTTGGCGGTATAACCTAGATGAACTCACCGAACTTTATCGGTTGATTGAACATGTGGAGAAATTCAAACTTCTAAAAGGAACACCTTTACTTCCTTAAAACCCACTTGTATTCCTCAATTGGTATCTACGAAGCAGGATACCAATTGAGCAGTACGTCACATATTACTGACAATAGACAAGAGCCCTCCTCTATTCACTTGGAAATTGTCCTGAAAAATAACCTGCAAATTTCCACATTTCCTTGATATTGTCACGCATTACGACATAAGGAGCATAACGTTCATTATTGGATTTTAGCACCATAAGTCCTTTTTCTTCTAGGTAGTTATAGACCCTTTTAAGCACGATTCCTTCATCTTGCGTTACCACAATACATACAGTTCCATTTTTAATATTCCACCAATCAGCAACATACTCGGCAAAGACAAGTGAACCTTCCTTAAGCGGTAACATCGAATCTCCTTGAATAGGAAATACCCGATATTTTTTATCTTTAGGCAAAAAAGGTACTTGAAAAACAGGGAGCGATTCGATAAACTCTACATCACCAAAGCCTTCTACATAACCAGCAGTAGCCTTTAACGGTACAAACTCAATATTCTCTTCATTATCAGCATTGACCGTACTTACCAACACCCTAAAATTGTTTAATGAGCTTTCCTTCTCCCCTACGGGCTCCTTGGCTAAATCCTTTGTCAGTAAATCACCCACATTTACCCCGTAGTAATTGGCTAACTTAATTAAATCCGCATACTTAGGCTCTGTTCTTCCGCTCTCATATGAGCCAAGAGTTGGCTTTTTTATGTCCATCTCCTCTGCCAGCTTTTCTTGAGAAACTTTGTTGGGTAATTTTTTACGTAAATACTGCAGGTTTTGACTAAAATATGTATTCATTCGTATAAGTGTGTTGGTATTATGCACAAACAACCTATTTAAAAGATTGCTTTTATTCAAAACAAAGATACATTTTTTACTCAAAATTAACAAAATGTATTCATTTGTATCCATAAGTAACGCAAAGCACCATATCTATTGGCATTAATTCCAGACTTCCTTTTGTTGTCTTCAAAAATAGTTTTTACTTTATATCAGTTTGTACAAGACTCAAGGGGAAGCATTCAGCGTATTACCGAATATATCAACTAATCATTTTATGAAATTTGAGCACTATTTTCCAACCGCACAATTGAAACCCTACATCCGTTGTTTGGTAGTGTCGGAGAGTGTACTAGCCAATGAGTATAAAGTATTCCCATCTTCTGGACTTGTGATTGGCTTTCAATACAAGGGAAAACTAGTAAACATAAAAGAAAATACGATTACACCACTGGAAACAGCTGGAATCACAGGCATCACAGATGCTTATCAAGTCTTCAAAAATTCAGCTGACATAGGAACCATATTAGTTTATTTCACTGAAATAGGGTTTACGCATTTTGCCTCCCATCCAGCGAATGAACTATTTAACTTGAGTCTTTCCTTAGATACTATTTTCGATAAAAATAGCGTAGCCGAAGTAGAAGAAAAATTAGCAATAGCCGATACCGACCAGCAACGAATTCAACTAGTAGAGCAATTTTTATTATCGCAGCTAAAAGACATACAAACAGATAAATTGATTGTAGAAGCAGTCAAACTCATCTATCAAACGAACGGTACGATTCGGATAAAAGAGTTAAGCGAAAAATTACACATCAGCCAGAGCTCCCTTGAAAAACGATTTAGAAAAGTAGTGGGAACAACAGCAAAAAAAATTTGCTTCTATTGTTCGCTTCAACAAGGTACCAGAGCACCTAAACGAAGTAAAAACACTAACAGAAATTTGCTATGAAAATAATTTCTTTGGCCAAGCCCATTTTATCAAAGACATAGGATGCCCCGTACGTATTACGACAAAGCAGGAAACGTAAGTA
>JALRIJ010000413.1 GCA_023255485.1 Flectobacillus sp. | reverse complement strand
GGGAAAATGGCTGAGATTGTGGTAGGAGAAGCCAACCAACAAGGAATTAGTGAAAAAATCTCGTTACGAAACTCGTGAAATAGTTGTCGCATCGACCAAATTTTTCGCTTTTTGGCTACTTGGTGTTTTAGCTCTCGATAGACCTCTGGATAGGAAGCTAACTGTTTAATACAATAGTCTCGTAGTAAAATGAGCAATATGTCTTGACTAAGGTGCTGCTTTTCTCTAAGTGAAATTTGAAGCTCTTCTTCTAATCGGTCTATTTGAGGAGTTCCAGCGAGTTGCAAAACAGGGTGTTGTTCTTCAATATCATTTATCCAAGCGTTATTTAGCGAATTGACTATTATTTCTGGTACTTTATTTAGATTACTAAAATCGAGTGAACGTTCAATTGTAGTTAATTCTTCTTTAGAAAAGGTACTACGCAATTGGTCGGCTTCTTGTAAGAGGTCGAATTTTGTAATTAAAAAAGTAGTGACACTAACAAGGTCTATTTCGGGAGTTTGCATGAGGTAATTGAGTTGCCAATTACTCAAGCAACTTTGCCAAACACCTTTATTTTTGAGCCATTGCTCATTTATGGTTTGAAGACCCGTTAACTTTTTATGAAAACGATTCCAAGGAATGTCCCGCCAAGTTGTTAACGGAATGCTATGGATATTTTTCCATGCGTCTTCTGCACGGGTTGCTTGACGAAACTCCTGAAACTTCCGTTCAAACCATCGGTATCCTTTGCGTAACCAAGGAGATTCAGAATCGTTTGATGTAGTACCTGTATTTACCTCAAAGAGATAAGACCAGTTAATCCACCAGTCTTCCAAGGTGATACGATTGTTAATACGTTCTTGTAATTTCAATAAGTCACTTAATGAAGTGCCTAATCCATTGCCTGCTGTTACCTCCTGAATGGTATTTTTTCCTGCTCCAAATAAGCCCCAAACGATACCTCCAAGAGTTTTGGATTTGGCTGTAATAGCTTCGTTTAGTTGCTTTAGAAACGGTTTTAATTCTTGGGCTGGCAACGTTATTTCAATTCCTTGTCCTTCAAAACAAGCTTTTACTTCATTCTCTAATTCAAAGATTTCTTCGTCTGAGCTATGAAGACGCTCTTGTAAATTTCTACAAAGCATTTTGTAAACCCGTTCGTTTACGAGGGTATCGAAAAGAATCTGGAACGAGTTATTTTCCTCTTCAATTGCTTCCAATTGCTGTACCGATGAGATTTCGGGAATATGCTCGTCTAATTGAAGTGCGAAGTTATGCACTTCTTCGATTGCTTCTGCAATCGTGCTGATGTCTGCTTTGTTAACTTGATGGTAGAGCGGTCTGTAATTCCAGAATTGAGCCGCTTCATCGGGCTCTTCGTCTGGGTGAGTGGTATAAATGGCCGCTTGGTAATCGAGATATTCTTCTAATTTACTCCAAAACGGTGTTAACTCGTTTAAACGAAGGGCTTGATAACAATCTTGTAAATCAACGACAGGGATGTTTTGGGACGTATTATGGTATAATTCCTGAATAGAAATACCTGCAATTGTATCATCCGATAGTGCTTTCTGAAAGTTATCTAACTGAGAAACAATTGTTGTGATTAGTTGACTACGTTCTAAAAAAGCGTGTTCAATAGCTGTTTGATTACTTTCTGCATTATAGGTTTGATAGTTGTGGGAGGCTTCTAGTTGGTCGGCTAATGCTTTATAGATTCGTTTTCGATCGTTCTTGAAATCATGAATCGTAGCCACAAAAGCATCCATGCCAATTGTCGCTAGTCGATTAGCAATGTTATCAAGGGCATTTCAAACAAGCTCTATCATTTGCTGACATAGGGGTCAAGGTTGAGTTCATTTTGATGGAAATGGTGGCAAATTTGTTCTGGAGTTCATACTTTGAAATTATTGTATTCGGACTTTGCTTTATCCTCTTTCTCATTGATTCAAACGAACTAGGAGCCATCTGGTTCTTTAGCCCGCACCTGCTTAGAGGATATCTCGGCTTAAAGATAATGCACGCGCTGCCCAGAACACACCACATCATCAAGAACGCAAGCATCCCACCCGATGAAAAGTTGTCCTTCGATAGGATCTTTGAACTTCTAGCAATTTCTGCGAGAGAAGCCCTGGATCACTTCACATCAATGACCAAAAAAGCATTGATGGTTTATTTTTCTCTTACTTTGATCTGTGCTATCATTGACTTGATTCTATTGCTCAGCAGTATTCGCAACTTTAGAGGTGGCAAATCTCCATACGCCGACACTTGTCTGTTCGCAGCATC
>JALRIJ010000412.1 GCA_023255485.1 Flectobacillus sp. | reverse complement strand
TTCGCCAAATCTTGTCCCGACAAATACGAGATTTTCCCGTCAATCATTACTTTTACGCCTTGTTTTCCACGGATAGAAATATTACCGTCCTTATCGACCATCACCCCAGGCGAGCGTTCTAACACTTCCATTGCCGTAGAACCCGCAGCCACTACGCTATTCTCTACATTAACCACCGTTTTATCTACCTGACGTTCAATAAAAGGCTTTTGTGCCGTTACAGTCACTTCTCCTAACACCTTAGAAGCCTCCGTCATTTGAATCGTTTTGAAATCAATGCGATTATTTTCTTCCGAAATAATAAACTTCGGCGTTTCGTATCTTTGATAGCCTAACTGGGTAATACGCAACACATATTCACCTGCTCCGATACCATCGAGTGTTAGTAAGCCATTTTGGTCGCCAAATGTTCCTTTTACGACCGTACTGTCTTTTGCTTTCAACAAAACAGCCGTCGGAAACTCCACGATTTTATTATTTTTATCAACTACCTGTGCCGATATTTTTCCTTTTACTTGTGCCATCCCTGTAAAGGTGATGAGTAGTAACAACAGTGATAAGAGTTTTTTCATGTTATTGTTTAACATTGAGAGGAAGTGCAATCCTTAGATGTTTATTAAATTTTACGATTCAAAATTAGTAACAATACCCACTACCTTGCAATACAAACTACCTGATTGGTTATCTCACAGGATGAATGGTAAAGAATAATCGCTCATTGGGAATTGTATTTTGAAGGAAGGTTACATGAGAGAGATGCAAATGCAGGTAGAAAGGTTGCTTAGTTAAGCTACAAAATCAAAAACAAGCCTTAATTTTGTAGCTTAACCAAGCATACATTATATGTCAATAGCACTTTTTTTAGAAAAGCTTAACAGCAATCCAACACAACTAGAATTCAGTGAAGTCATCGCAACGATTGACTCCAACTATACTTTTACGCCCACGAAATTCAAAAATGGGGAAACGGTCAATGAGGCAGGGCAGAACTCAGGTTCTTGCAAATTGTTCTCTTTTGCCAAATTACAAGGCTTATCACAAGCACAAACGCTTGCTTGTTTTGGGGCATACTACCGAGTGGATGTCTTAGAAAACCCTGAAGGAACAGATCACGGCAATATCCGTAACTTTATCAAATATGGTTGGGATGGGATTGTTTTTGAAGGAGATGCCCTTCGTGAGAAATAATAAAAAGCTCGTAGGGGATAACATCTCCTACGAGCTTGATGGGGTTATTCAAAATTTTCTCGAAGTTGTTGAATTACCTCCCATGACAATTGAGTCATTTTATGAATTATCTCGTCGTCAAAACCTGCTAAAATTCCATTTTTAGCGATTTCGATTGTCCGCTCATCTTTAGCCTTAAACTCCGCTTCAGTCTGAAGGGAAAACAATTCACTGGCTTTCAAATGGAGCGAATCCAAGTAACGATTGTATCCATATTGATCGTGCTGAGGAAGTCTCATAATATCAAGTACCTCTCCAGCTTCTCTAAGTCCTTTTGCTCTAAACTCATCCTTGACTTCACTATTTTTCAAAAAGTAAATCCATTCATCTAACGTATCGTGAGCTACATCGTCAAACTGGTTTACTTTTAACAAATAATATTCTGGAAAAATATCCGAAACCGTTTCCTTCTTAAACGTATTTTTTTGCTTACTTGACAGCGTTAAAGTATCTTTCTGATGCAAACCCTTAAAATCCGTTTGTCCTTTATAGATATAATCCTGTCCCTGTCCAAGGTCGAAATAAACGATATTAACAGATATGACCTTTTTTATATTAGAATACTTTTGCCCAAGTTGCAAATTTTCAGAAATACTTTTTGAAACGCCATATACCATTCGGTGGAAGTAATCTATTTCATAAGTACTCTGAATTTCAATGATGATTAACTCATTTTTTGAATTTTGTGTTAGTATATCAACACGATTAAATTTATCTTCTGAATCGTCTTGGTTGCTTTCGCTTTCTAAAATATGTTCGATTTTTATCGAGTCAAAAAGTAATTCACTCAAAAAGCCTTCTAACACAACAAAGTTTGCCTTGTTTCTTAGAAGTCTCTTGATTGCCCAATCAAATCGAATTAATTTCTTGCTCATGATAGTCTTAATTATACGGCAAATGTAATATTTTAGGCATTATTTATCGCTATTCTCTACAATCGATTTTAATATTACTTATTTCTCCTCCTTTTCTGCTCTTCTTCTTCTTCCTCTTCTTCTTCTTCTTCTTCTTCTTCTTCTTCTTCTTCTTCTTCTTCTTCTTCTTCTTCTT
>JALRIJ010000411.1 GCA_023255485.1 Flectobacillus sp. | reverse complement strand
CGTCGTTTAATGCAGGCAGAAAACTCTACATATACGACAATACTTACGGGAACACAGATTCTGCGAACCCTAGATATTTTGCTACCTTTAGAAATGATGACCCTGTTGGCTATGTGATTCAAGATTATATAGCTGGTGTAAGTGGAGGAAAGTTGGAAATTGGTTTTGCGAGTTCTGATTACGGAAGTGGAAACTCATCTCTTGCACAATATGCCAATAGAGGAACGTTGATTTCTCGAAATTCATCAGGCTTAATTTTACGATCAACTCCTGCTTATGGATATGTTTATGACGGTATTACTTTTCAAGCAGGTTGGGGAGATTTTACACCAGAACGTATGCGAATAACTGGAGATGGAAACGTCGGTATTGGAACAACGGCACCGCATTCAAAATTACAGGTAACGAATGGCGATGTGTATGTGGATAACCCGAATAGTGGTATTATTTTAAAATCTCCCAATGGTTATTGTTGGAGAGTGACCATTGATAATAATGGTAATTTTGTACGTACTCAAATATCTTGTCCCTAATTGAAAATACTTCTTTTAAATACAGACGATTTTAACGGCGGTGCAGCCATTGCCTGCCGACGTTTACTAAAGGCATTGCGTTTTTCGGACGTGATGCCTTTAATGCTTGTTCAAGAATCCAAATCGAAACAGGAGGGGGTTATTCAGTTGAATAATTCGTGGTTAAGTAAGAAAATGGCTTTCCTTCGCTTTGTGGGAGAACGTATTTATTTTTTACCTGACGAAAAATCGAAGGCTGTTCGCTTTTTGTTTAATCCTGCTAAGTTTGGTATAGACATTACAAAGAACAACTTAGTACAGGAAGCCGATGTTGTGCATTTGCATTGGACAAACTTTGGTTTTCTCTCAACGGATTCGCTTCAACAACTGTTTGCCTCTGAAAAACCCGTCGTTTGGACGCTCCATGATATGTGGGCTTTTACGGGAGGCTGTCATCATTCTGACGAATGTGAAAACTATCAAGATACCTGTGGAAATTGTACCCAATATATCAAGAAACCTGGCCCAAAGGATTTATCAAACGCCATTTGGAAGGCTAAACAAGAAGCTTTTAAGGGGGCTAATTTGACGGTTGTAACCTGTAGCCGTTGGTTAGGTAACCGAGCAAAGAAAAGTAGTTTGTTTAAAGACGTTCGGGTTGAAAGTATTCCGAATCCGATTGATGTGTCGGTTTTTTCACCGCTCAAAAAAGAAGATGCTCGAAAGGCTTTAGGCTTAAACCCAGCGAAGCACTACATTCTTTTTGCAGCCATGCGAATTGATGCTGTGGGGAAGGGTTTCGCTTATTTTAAGGCAGCTTTGGAGTTGTTGCATACGCAATTGACTGCAGAACAGGCTTCTAACATTGAATTACTTATTTTTGGACAAGCGGAGGCAACAGATTTTGATGAACTGCCGTTTAAGGCTAATCTCTTAGGACGTTTAACCGATTTAACCACAATCGCACAAGCTTATTCGGCAGCATCCATGTTCGTTATTCCTAGTCTTGCCGAGAACTTACCGAATACCATTATGGAAGCTATGGCTTGTGGAACACCGTCGGTAGGCTTTGACGTAGGGGGAATCCCCGAAATGATTGTACATCAAGAAAGCGGAATGCCGCCCACAGGCTATTTAGCTCAATATAAATCCTCGGAAGACCTTGCCAAAGGAATGCAATGGATACTTTTAGATAGTGATTATCAGCAACTATGTACGAATGCTCGTCAGAAAGTGCTGGATGAATATTCAGAACAAGCAGTCTCCAAACGTTATTACGAAGTATATAACGCTATCGCTTCAAAAGAAGAAATAACCCAACAACAAGTATCCCCACTATGGATAAAGAAACCAATAGAAGGACTTGTCGCAGAACCAATTCCCCCTTTGGGGGCTAGGGGGCTGTCCATCATCACCATTACCTACAATGCGGAGGAGTTTTTGGAAAGAACCATTAAGAGTATTGTCCCAAAGCCGTTGAACGCATTTACGAAAGTATTACCGACGAAACAGATGTCTTGTATGGCGATACCTATTTTGTTGATAACGAAGGAAATCAGCAAGGCTTACGTTCCGAAATTACACCGCACCGTTTGCCAAAAGATTTAACATGGCGAGATATGAATTTAGGAATGTTGGTTTGTCACCAAGCCTTTATTGCTCGCAAAACAGTCGCTCCTTTGTACATGGAAAACAACCTTAGTGCCGATGTCGATTGGGAGATTTCTTGTCTCAAGAAAGCGAGAAAAATTCAATACTTAGACTTTGTTGTGGCGAATTATTTAACAGGAGGCATTTCC